>CAZEOR010000171.1:0-6477 GCA_964513695.1 uncultured Thiobacillus sp. | reverse complement strand
GATTCCGTTTACCTATTCGGAAATGGGCCTGATCTACGACCGGGCGGGGGTCAAGGAGACTCCCCAATCCATGGCCGTTTTGTGGGATTCCCGCTATCGCGGCCGGGTGCTGGCCTATGACGGCAGCAGCCATAATTTCACCTTGGCCGCCCTCATGCTCGGTATCAAGCATCCCTTCAATCTGACCGACGCCGAGTTCAAGCGAGTCACGGAACATCTCATCGCCCTGCGCCGCAATGCCCTGGGCTTCTACAGTCTGCCCGAGGAGTCGGTGGAGTTGTTTCGCCATGACGGCGGCGTGCTGTTGTTCGCCAACTATGGCGCCCAGCAGGTGAAGATGCTGCGCGACGCGGGAGCGGACATTGCTTACGTGATCCCCAAGGAAGGCGCCCTGGCCTGGCTGGATTGCTGGGCAGTGACACGGGGCGCGCGCAACAAGCGTCTGGCCGAATCCTGGATCGACTACACCCTGGAAAAGAGTGTCAGTACCGCCTTGACGGACCGGCAGGGGTTGGCCAACACCATCGCCGCCACACCGGCCGAACGGGATCGCAAACTGATCTGGCTGGAGCCGGTGGAGGATGCGCCGCGCCGCGCTTCCCTCTGGAATCGGATCATCTCCGGTGAATTGCCGGGCAAGTTCTGATGCATTTCGGCCTGCGCATCAAGTTCGGCATCCTCCTGGCGGTTTTCGGGATCATGGCCTCCGGCGTCACCGGCTATTACTTTTATTCCGCCAGTCGTTCCATGATGGTCCGGGTGGCGGAACATGACTTGAAGACTTCCACCCAGGTGCTGGGCCGGCGTTTCTCCATCGCGCTGCGGGAGGTGGCGAACAATGCCCGTCTGCTCGCCGAATTACCCGATGCCGGCCGCATCGGCGCCGGCGCCAAGGATCGCGACGAACAGGAAGGACAAGAGCTGGCGGATGCCTTCACTGCCATGCTGGCGGTCCATCCGGAGTATTTCCAGATCCGCCTGATCAGCGCGCAGAACCACGGTATCGAACAGGTCCGGGTGGATCGGGATGGCCACAGCCTCACCCGAGTCAAGGCGGGCGATCTCCAGGAAAAGGGCCACTTTCCCTATGTGTTCCGGACACTTCGCCTTCCGCGCGGGGAAATCCACTTGTCCAAGATCACCATCAACCACGAGCAGGGTGCCCATTCCGGCCTGGACAAGCCCACCCTGCGCGTGGCCACACCAGTTGTCGCGGCTTCCGGCAGGCCCCTTGGCGTAGTGGTCATCAACGTGGACCTGAACGGCTTGTTTGCCCTGTTGAAGGCTGATTTGCCCGCGGATTACCAGCTGTTTCTCGCCAACGAGTGGGGCGATTTCCTGATCCACCCCGATCCCACCCTGACCTTCGGCTTCGATCGCGGCCGGCGCATCCTCTTGCAGGACACCTTCGATCAGGCCCGTGCCTTGTTCGACGGTCGCACCGATTCCGCCGTAATGAGCCTTCCCGCCATCCAGGCGAATGAGCCGGCGCGTGGATCACCGGCGGGCCAGGCCCCGCTCCGGCGGGAGGCGGCGGCCAATGGCGGCGGCCTGGTGGCCGCCTTCCACAAGTTGACTTTTGGCGATGCCGCCGCCGGCCAATTCGTAGTCGTCGGCCTGTCGCAACCCCTCGACAAGGTTCTCGGCGAAACCCGTGCATTGGGGCTCAAAACCCTCCAGATCGTGCTGGCCTTCAGCATCCTGGCGATGCTGCTTTCCTATGCGGTTTCCCGCTACCTGACCCGGCACCTGAACATGATCGTGGAAGCGGTGAAACGCTTCTCCAGGGAACATGTCATGGGCGATCTGCCCCTTGGGCGCAAGGATGAAATCGGTTTGCTGGCGCGCAGCTTCGACAACATGCAGATCGAGATCAAGGCGCATCTGGCCGAGCTGTACGAGAGCAAGAGGCAACTGGATCATCTGGCCCGCCACGACACGCTTACCGCCCTGCCCAACCGGATGATGTTCTATGACACCCTGGAGCACGAAATGGCCGCCATGCGCCGGGCCGGCAAGCAACTTGCGGTGTTCTTCATCGACCTGGACCGCTTCAAGGACATCAATGACAGCCTGGGCCATGCCGTCGGCGACGAGGTATTGCGCACCGCCGCGCGCCGGATCAAGGGCATGGTCAGGGAAGCGGACACCGTGGCCCGTCTGGGCGGCGACGAATTCATGATCCTGCTCTCCGGTCTGGAGGACGTGCAGCACCTGCCCGCCATCGCCCAGAAGATCATCGATGGCGTGATCCAGCCCATCCATGCGGGCCCCCACGAACTCCAGGTCAGCGCCAGTATCGGTATCAGCATCTATCCCGCTGACGCCATGAATACCGCCGATCTGGTGCACAAGGCGGACCTGGCCATGTACCAATCCAAGACCGCGGGGCGCAACGCCTACATGTTCTATTCGGCGGGGATGGATCCGAACGCCTGAGGCCGGCTTGATGGTGCGGCGGCGCAACCCGGTCGCCCAGTCAGCGCGGAATCGAACGATTTACCGCCATATCCATCGGCTAGACTTTGAACACCTAAAACCAGGGAGAACCCGCCATGGCGCGCGGCACCACCGAGCATCGCGAGCATTTCCAGGCCTTGATCCGGCGCGCGGAGGCGCTGGGGAAAGCCGATCCTTCCGCCTACCGCCGCCGCGTCCTCGGGCTGGCCCTGCTGGGCTACGCGGTGCTGTTCGGCATCCTGTTCCTGCTGCTGGCCCTGATCATCGGCAGCGTCTGGGCGGCCCTCGCCAGTTCCGCGCTGCTGATCCTGCTGGTGAAGCAGAAAATCATCTTCGTGCTGGGCTACCTGGCCTATGTCATCGCCCGTTCCCTCTGGGTCCGGATCGAGCCGCCGCGGGGTTATGAACTGGATACGCGGCGCGCCCCGGAACTGGCCTCCGTCCTCGAGGAACTGCGCCGGCTACTGGCGACGCCGCGCATCCACCGGGTGCTGATCACCGACGAATTCAACGCCGGCATCAGTCAGACGCCCCGCCTGGGCGTGTTCGGCTGGAACCGCAACACCCTGATCCTGGGCCTGCAACTGCTGCTCGCCCTCTCCCCCGAGCAGGCCAAGGCCGTGCTGGCCCACGAATTCGGTCACCTGTCCGGCAACCACGGCCGCTTCGCCGCCTGGATCTACCGGGTGCGCCAGACCTGGTACCGGGTCATGGCCTCCTTCGACCAAGCCGGACACTGGGCCAGCCGCTGGCTGGCCCGCTTCTTCGACTGGTACGCCCCCCATTTCAACGCCTTCAGCTTCACCCTGGCGCGCGCCAACGAATACGAAGCGGATGCCCTGTCCGCCCGGCTCACCTCCCGGGAAACCGCGGCCCAGGCCCTGATCACCAGCCACGTCGGCGCCGAATACCTGGGCCAGGCCTACTGGCAACCCTTCCTCGCCCGGGCCGATCTGGAACCCCACCCGGCCGGCGACCCGTTCCAGGGCATGGCCCGCTTCCTGGGCGAAGCGCCGGCCGACCGGCAGCCGCTGCTGGAAGGACTGGGCCGTGCGCTCGGCATCGAGACCGGCTACGCCGACACCCACCCCGCCCTCAAGGACCGACTCGACGCCCTCGGCATCGCCCCCGCGCCGCCCGATCCCGTCGCCCGCAGCGCCGCCCGGGCCTGGCTGGGTGAAAGCTACGAAACCGTGCTTGCCGATTTCGACCGGGCCTGGTTCCAACGCAACGGCGAAGCCTGGGTGGCGCGCTACCGCGACGCCGAGGAAATCCGCGCCAAGCTGGCCGAACTGGACGTCAAGCCGGACGATCAGCTCACCCGGGAAGAATGCTGGCAGCGCGCCGCCTGGCGCGAGCGCCAGGGCTTCGACGCTCTGCCTGACTACCGCGCCTACGCCGCCGCCTACCCGGACGACCCGGACGCCGAACTCGCCATCGGCCGCCTTTTGCTGGACCGGGACGACGCGGCCGGCCTGGCCCACATCGAACGGGCCGCGCGCCATTTCAACCTGGCCCTGGCCGCCTGCAACGCCGCCTATGCCTACCTCCTCCGCCACGGCGACCGGGCCCAGGCCGAAGCCTGGCTGCGCCGGGGCGAAGCCCAGCTCGACCTGGAAAACGCAGCCCGCGCCGAACGCGCCAGCGTCACCCCCAAGGACGAACTGCTCAGCGCCGACCTGCCCCCGGAGCGGCTCACCCAACTGGCCCGCCAACTGGAAAACCTGGGCGGCGCCAAACATGCCTGGATCTGCCGCAAAGCCGTGAAAATCCTGCCCGAGGAAGCCGTCTACGTCCTCGCCTTCCAGGCCAAAGGCTGGTTCCCCAAAGAAGCCAAGCTGACTGAAAACCTCGCCCGCAACCTCAACGGCCCCGGCCTCACCTTCATCGTCATGAAAGGCGGCAAGGCGGGCAAGCTGGCGAAGCGGGTGATGAAGGTGGGGGAGCGGGTGATGTGAGGGGGGAGGGGGGCTGGCTGGTTGGCTGAGTTTTGGCCGAGCAGTCGTCCGTCCCGCACAAGATGACGGGCAACTACCGGCCAAAGCCGGTCGATAAATTGCCGTGTCCGATGGCTGCCTGTCTGCGCCGCGACAACACACAGCTGACGTGATCATCACGAAACAGAACCTCGCTTAGCAGACTTCGGGCTCAAGCTGTGGGCGCCATGCTCAGATCTCGGACAAACCCTGGACGCCGATTTCGAGGTGTTCCATCCGTCGACATCGAAAATTCAACGCGGATACTTGCAGGTGGACGAGGACAAAGATGGGTAATGGCGCCGCCAGAGGACCGCCTCTGGTTGGCACCCGAATTGCCAAGCTGCTGCGATCGTCACCAAGCAATGTCATTTCTCGGGAAGAATCAGCCGATGGACGATCTCTTCGCGTTCGGGTCGTAGTAAATGCTGTCCATAAGTGCGGCACGGTTGTCCCAGATGCGACCGGCCAGCGCCTCTCTTGGCCTTGGGTGCAACCACCAAGGACTGTTCTGCATAGGGATAACGACACGCTCCCAGTAGTTGCCGAGGTTTAAGGTTGTCGGAGCAGTCCCGAGCGCTTCGCTGATGCCTACTCGGTTAGCGTTGTTCAGGCCGACGAAAACGTCGGGCCGTTTCATCGCGAGCAGGCGGCTTGCCGTTGCAACACCTCCTTTGTTTGTCTTTCCCTCAAAGGCAAGGTGGAAGTGGTGCACGAAGGCGTCGAACTGTGCCTCCGAGATATTGCCGTCCAGCGGGATGTTTTGCAGAGCCTTGGACAGAAGCTCCGGCGACTCATTGACAAGGTTCTTGAAGTCACCCTGGCCGAACATAGTTCCAAACCAGGGCCACTCCAGGTCATCGAGTTGAGGTTCCTTGCGCCCGTAGGTGCCAGCAATAGCCTTCCGTTCGGACTGCGACATGGCAGCAAACGAGCCACGCTCTCTAAACAGCGCCGACGCTCTTTCTAGGATTGCCAACCGACCTTCGAGGTTGTGGTGACCGTCGTTCTTCACGTCCACGATGAAACTCGCCCATGAGACGTCCATTGGCGATGTCTTCGCCCCGGCACGGGGCTTTTTCAGTCGGTGGAACCTGTCCAGCGCACTAAGTTTGGCCTTGTTGATCCGGTATTGAGCTTCATAGGCGAACAGGAAGGTGTCCTCGTTGATGGCCTCCGCTGAGACCCAATTCGATTTGACGAACGAGGTCAAGTCGACGAAGACCGCATCCTCGGTGGCCCCCTCGAGCAGTACGCTCACCTCGACGTTCTTCCCGCCGAAGGCACCGCCGGTAAGGTTGTGGCTCCCCACGATAGCCGCGACACCTGTCGGCATCTCGAAAAGGTAAACCTTCGGGTGGAAGAGCGGGCCGTCCGGTGGCAAACAGCGAGCGCTCTTGTGTGACAAGAACCTCCTCAGCACCGCCGGGTCGGTCTGGTACATGTGGGTACCGATGACAACGCGCCCGAGCTTCAGATGTGCCTCCAGCATTGCTTCCACCGCAGCGTTGGGGCCAGCCCAGGCCACAGCGACATCAAACCGGATGCACTCACGTACAAGGCGGACAACGGTACGGGTAGCTTGGCTGTCCGTTAGCATGCTCACTTTCATGCGCTTCTCCTCCCGTTGGTCTTGCTGTAACAATAACTTACCCGAAACCTGACGCCGTTGAATGTCAGCACCTGACTGACCGCCTAATTCCGTGAAAGCCTACTTTGCAGAAAGCTGGCCGACCGCAGCGGCTCGGAAGTAAGAATTTGCCAGGTAAGCAAGCTGCTGTTCGGCGTGATGTGGGGCTGAGTGACGGGTAACCGCTGCATTTACGACCGACTCGGACCGCCGCCCCAAGGTCGGCTCCGGCCGAACTCCAGTCCTTCAGCCAGACCTTTAACCCGCCTCCCCCCACCCCTCAGCGCACCACCAGTCCCGACGCGCCGTCGAAGCCGAGTTCCCGCGTCTTGGCGAGTTCCTCTTCCCGCTCCACTCCTTCCGCGAAGACCCGCATGCCGATGCGGTGGGCGATTTCCAGCAGGCCGGCGA
>CAZEOR010000170.1:1046-6492 GCA_964513695.1 uncultured Thiobacillus sp. | reverse complement strand
CCAAAGTAATCCGCATTCCATGGTTTCAATCCGCGCCCGGCCGTGAGGCCGGGCGATGCGTTCGTCGAGGATGACTTGCTCTGGATCGTCCAGCAGTTTCAATCCGCGCCCGGCCGTGAGGCCGGGCGATGCGCCACATCCTCCTCCGGAGGTGGGGGCGCCACCGCGTTTCAATCCGCGCCCGGCCGTGAGGCCGGGCGATGCTCCGCTCTCATAACTGACTGTATTGATTGCGAAGTAAAGCGAGCTTGCGCGAGCTTGTTGCTATGGGCAAGCCCGGTGGGTGTTTCTCTTTCGCTTCCATGCACCAAATTGTTAAAGAACAGTGAGTTGCGACTCGCGCGAAACCTCCGGCATTTCATCTTCGCTTGGGGTTCGCGCTTCATATCACCAGGGGGCCTTCGAAATCGACTGAGCGGAAGGTGCCATATTGTTTCACCCGCACTTCAACCGGTTCGATGATGCGGTAGAAGCGCAGGTTGTCTTCCTTCTCGTCGATCTCGGCCAGCAAGGTGCGCTCAAGTTGCTCGAGCTGCATTTCATTGACCTGGCACTCGAAGACGGATTTCTGTACGCGTTGGCCCATGCTTTCGCAGGCCTTGGCCACACGGCGCAGTCGTTTTCGGCCGGCGGCGGTTTCCGTGGAGACGTCGTAGGTGACGATGATGAGCATGGTTTGGCCGCGTCGCTTATTTGGAAAGATATGGCAGGTAGCCTTCCATCTCGCCCCGGATGGCGCGGGCCATGAATCGGGCCTGGATCAAAGGCAACAGGCCGATGGGCATTTTGGTTTCCAGGAGCGGATGGGTGATCTCCTCCTGTTTCCGCTCCTGCCAGGCAGTGACCACGGCGCGGCGGCCTTTCTCGCCGAGGGAGACGGCACCGCCTTCTCGTATCTCGAAATCTTCCGCGCCAAGCTGGCCCCGGTTGATCAGGGTGAGGGCGAGCCGGTCGGCGAGTATGGAACGGAATTCCTCCTGCAAATCCAGGGCCAGGGCGGCGCGGCCCGGCCGTACGGCGTGCAGGAAACCCAGTTGTGGATCGAGGCCGACGGCCTCCAGCGCTGAGCGGCAGTCGTTCATCAGCATGGAATAGAGGAACGACAGCAAGGCGTTGAAGCGGTCCAGAGGCGGGCGCCGGGTGCGGCCATCCAGGGCGAAGGTCGCCCGGGCCTGGGGTTTGACGATGAGATTGAGGGCGGCGAAGTAGCCGCGGGCGGCTTCGCCTTCCACACCGCGCAACTCGTCCAGGCCTGCTGCCCCGGCTGCGGCGCGCAATGAAGCGGCCAGGTTGTCGGCGACGCGGGTGAGCTGCGCGGTTTCCTCGGTGTCGGTGGCTTCGCGTGCGCCGCGTTGCAGGTTGACGCGGCTGTTCCTGAGTTTGCCCGCGACGCAGGCGCGGGCATGTTCAAGCGTGGCGGCGGGGTTGTTGGCGGCTTTGTGCTGGGCCTGGCGCAGCAGGATGTTGCCGGAGATCGCGCCTTCCAGCCGAGCCTTGAAGCGGCCGTGGTCGTCCAGCAGGACCAGGGATTTGCCCTCGTCGGCAAGCCGATGCATGAGGGCGGGCGAGACCATGACGTTGCCGAAGGTGACCAGGCCGGACAGATGATGCAGCGGCACTTGCAGGCGTTTTTCCCGTTCCACGTCGATGCGCACGGTGGCGTTTTCCAGATGCGCGTAGGCGTGGGGCGTCATGACGTAGAGGGTGTTCAGGATCGTGTGCATGGCTATACTGTGGCTACGATTGTGTACAGGAGCGTGTCATGGATTTTGTCACCGTGCGGGAATTGCGGGCTGAATCGGCCAAGGTCTGGGCCAAGATCGAAGCGGGCGAGGAAGTGGTGATTACCCGCAACGGCAAGCCCTTCGCCTTGTTGTTGAACACCAAACCGGAAGAGTTGGAGAGCACACTGCGGGCGTTGCGCTGGAACCGGTTCGAGCGGTTGCTGGCCGAGCAGCAAAAGCGCGCCGCCGAGCTTGGCCTGGACAAGATGACGATGGAAGAAATCGATGCGGAGATCGCCGCCGCGCGCAAGGAAAGGCGTGAGCGCAATGCGGCTGATCGTTGATACGAATGTTTGGGTTTCTGCATTTCTGACACCGGGCGGTACGCCGGCGCAACTGCTGCATGAGGTGGAGCGAGATCGGTTGACGCTCGTGTATTCCCCCCAGATTGAAGCCGAATATCGGGAAGTACTTTTTCGGCCCAAGTTCAACATCAATCCGGATTTCCTGGCCGAGTTCTTCGCGCGGCTGGAAGACGATGGGCAGCGCATAACGCCAGCTCCGATCCCGCATTCCAAGCTGTCCGACCCCGACGATGCACCCTTCATCGCTACCGCCCTGGCGGCGAACTGCCCCATCGTCACCGGCAACGCGCGCCACTTTCCCGCCGGGTACGGCGTGGAAATCCTGAGCCCGGCGCAATGCCTCGCGCGGCTCATCGGCTGACCTCCGGATCATCCACCGCATAAAGCCCGGCGGCCAGACGCGCCAGCCGGGCCTTCTCGCTCAGCGCCTCCGGCTGGCAGATATCCTTCAACGAACACTCCCGGCAGCGCGCGTCGTTCACCGGAGCTGGCAGCTTGCTCGAGGCCAGCATGGCGCGGATGGCCTCGGCGGTTTCCATCACCCGCTCGCGCAAGGCCGGGGTGATGGCCACTTCGCGCCGCCGATGGCTGCTGGCGTGATAGATCGCGCCCTTCGGCACGGCGCGGCCGAGCATGTCTTCCAAACACATGGCCTGGGCGGCGAGTTGGATGTCGTCGTGAATCTTCTGCCGCTTGGCGCCATGTTTGAATTCCACCGGGAACACCGTGCCATCCGGATGGAACTCCACCAGATCGGCCTTGCCGATGAGGCCCAGCCGGTCGGACCAGAGGGGCAGGGCGCGTTCGACCTTCACCCCCGCCTTCATCTCGTAGCCGGGCGTGTCCACCAGGTGGTGCACTGCCTGCCCGCGCGCGGTGTGGATGTTGTCCTCGAATGCCTGCTCCAAGTGGATCAGCCCGCACTGGCGCGGGCAGTAGGTCCAGTGCTGGAGGGCGGCGAGGGGGACGGGGTCGGCTTCGTTCATCGGGATAGGCACCCGAATAGGCACCCGGACAGACGCCGCGCTAAGATGCCGCGAACGTTTCCGCAGGAGCCCACCATGGCGACCACCTTCGAAGAGGCCAAAGTGCTGGCCATGCAGCTGACCCCCGAGCAACGCGCCGACCTGGCCGATCTGCTGTGGGCCAGCGCGTTGCCGCAAGCCGAAATCGACGCGGCCTGGGCGGCGGAGATCAAGCGGCGTCTCGCGCAAGTGGATTCCGGCGAAGTCGAAACCATCCCATACGAAACAGTCATCGCCGAACTCCGCGCCAAATACGGTTGATGAAAGTCAGCCTGCATCCGGCGGCGAACGCCGAGCTGCACGAAGCCGCCGATTGGTACGCCCTGGAAGCCGGACGATCGACCGCCTCCAAATTCATCACCGATTTCGAGCAAGCCCGGGCGCGCATTCTCGACAAGCCAAGAATGGGCATTGCCGAACGCGCCAAGGCTCGAAAAATTCCGTTCAGCCACTTTCCGTACTCCCTGATTTATCGCCTGGGTGACCGGAGATTTCTTATCGTCGCCGTGGCCCACCAAAGCCGCCGGCCGGGGTATTGGGCCGGTCGGCGGAAACCGGCGTTACTCCAATAGCCGCTGTAACAAAGCCTCGCGCGTCATTGGGTGATGTGCAGGTGAATTAGGCTGGGTCTCTCAGCCTCATCAAAGTGGCAATGCACAGCATCCCTCGCCAGGGCGTGTAGCGTCTTGATGTCATCAGCCTCGGTGAAGATGTCCGCGCCCATGGCCCGGGCGACCAAGCCACCCTCGGGGGCTTCATCGACGATGAAGTGGATTTCGGTCATATGGAGGCCTTTCAAAATCCATTGATTTCCTCGGGGACAAGCTCAGGTAAGTTAGCCAAATCATAGGAGCCATCCGGCTTGACCGTCAGGGTTCGATGTACTTTGGCCGAAGAATACTGACCTGACTTGCAGTTGTGCTTCCACCAGATCACTTTCATTACTTCCATGCTGCCAGCGGGTCGGGCCGAAGATTCGTCGTTCTCGAACAGCTTGGGCAACACCTTTTTGATAGCCTCGGCATCCGCATCGGAGAAGTCGGTTCTTCCAGCGAGTTGAGGGTTCATGCTGCCGTAGAACACATACACGCCCTGATCAACGCGGTGCTTCATGCCCATGGTGTCTGAGCCGCGCTTGGTGCCGTCACCCTCGCCGCTAACGCTCTTGGTGATCTGGACGCTGGAGATGTCGATGGGCTCGACACTGAAGGCGGATTGAACTGTGACCGGCCCGCGAATGCCGATGGAAACTCCTGTATCGCCTTCTTCGTCGCTGCCATCCTCTTTCTTCTTGCCGGCCTTTTTGTTGCTCTTCAGTGCGAAGAGTTGACCGAAGGCGCGCACGTCAATCCATTTCTCGCAGGCCTTCTCCGCGGTTTTTGGGGTGGCTAAATCTTTACCCAATACGATTTCTGCACGCTCTCGCAGACTCTTCGCGTCGTCCGCCTTGCGGTCATCGGACTGGACGAAGATCATGTTGCCGTCATCATTCTTGCCGTCGGCAATCCAGCGCTCCAGCAGCCTATCCCGAATCTTCCGTTTGATGGAGACATCGGTCATTTCCCCGAAGTTGGAATAGTCGGTGCGGGGGCGATTGCCATTCAGCGGGTCGCCATTGGGGTTGGCGTTCTTGACGCGAAGGATGACGGCGAAGTCGATTTTGTTTTGTAGAGTGCTCATGTCTGGCTCCGTAATTGAATTATTCGGTGGGGATGGCTACATCGGGCGTGGCGCTATCCGTTTTGAGTGGATTTAGCGCCTGTCGCTGGCAGTGGTAACCAAGCAGGAATTCACCAGAGAGTTTTCTGTCATCCAGAAACTCGCCTCTCGCGAAGCTGGCTACGACCTCGTCATGTAGCTTTTCCATTTCATGCAAGAAGCCCGCACGTTTTGCGCGCAGCCTTGATTTGGCCGGTGTCAGTGCGAGTTCGATTGTTCGCCAAGTGCTGGCGGGCCGGTCAGAAAATCGCTGCATCAACTTTGCTGCGGTGGTGTCGCGCATCTCACCGCCGACATAAAGCGCGCGGCCTTCGATGTGCTCGGCGATAGCCAGGAGGCGGCCATAGAGGTAATCCCGGCTTGTCCGGTCCGTTTCCAGCGTCATTTCGTACTCCCTTTCTTTGAAAAATCCCTTGAATAGGGCGCAGGCAATGCCCAGGTTTTTCTCCCATTCCCAATGGTCCATGCCCACCCGGTTGCAGGTTCTGCGTACAACGGAATCGACAAGATCGCGTGGCGGCGGTCGGCCATCGACGATGCATGGCAATAGCCGTTCCACAGTGGATTTGCGCAGCTTGTCGTCGAGGAGACGGCCGAAGGCGGCTTCGGCGAT
>CAZEOR010000170.1:0-1036 GCA_964513695.1 uncultured Thiobacillus sp. | reverse complement strand
CGATATCGCGCGGTGCGGGGGCGCCAACGAATCTCGCTTCCTTGCCGAACTTCTGCGGCCAGGCATGGTTGCCGTGCCAAGCCTCGACACGATCCAGGAATTCCGAGCCCTTCAATTCGCGATAGAACGTGATAGCCATCCGTCCTGGTGTTGCGGAGTCCAGACCCATGACGACGATGTCTTCGGTGGGGCCGAGCTTTGTACGGTAGCCTGAGATTGCTTTGTTCAACCGGTTTTGAAAGGCTTGTCCAACGTCGCCAATGTTGGGTTGAGCAGCGGAGGCCGGGGACTGGGAGATTTCTTCGCTACTGAGAAACAGCGCAAGCGAGTCCTGGAACGGGTCGGGTATGGGGTTGCCGGCTACGGACCAAGAAATTATGACTTGCTCCTCGTTACGATAGGCCTGCCGCCGGATGAGCCAGCGCAAGGCGTTGTGGGCTTTCTGCGTAACTTCGTAGCCCACACCACAGGCCTGTAGGCCGGTGTCATCGGTAAACCGGCCTCGGAACGTATAACCCGAACTGTCATTGGCGCTGATCAGTTTGGCCCCATCTCCGGGATGTCGTATTCGCTTGGGATGGCTCAAGGCAAGCGGTGACTCAGCATCGCCAGTTACCATGCACAGGCCTTTCACGTCCCTTGTGCTGGCATCGAAGCCTGCCCAGGCATCCTGAAGTGCGTGGTCTTCCCAGGCGGCGGTACATGGCGTGTCGGCTTCCCGAACATGCCAACGGATGAAGGCATCTCCCTGGTCACGTTCACCAGCTTTGGCTGTCAGCAAACGGAACAGCGCAGGTGATGGGGATTCACCTGTCCAGCGTTTCAACAACTTACCGTCTGGGCCGGCGTGAAGGACTTTTTCTTTTATCAGGTCGGCGATTACGTCATTTTTGCGGACATAGGCGAGCACGGCCCGTGCTTTGGGATGGCTGAACCTGGAGTCACACCACGCACTCAGCAGGTGTTCATATTCCTCAAAGAACGAAGGCTTTTCGCCGCCGTGGTCCGGGTAATCTTTGGCGCAATACTGGACTTT
>CAZEOR010000169.1:0-6530 GCA_964513695.1 uncultured Thiobacillus sp. | reverse complement strand
AAAAGTCCTTTGTCGACCGCTGGATTCTGACCCGCCTAGTTCAAGCCGTGGCCGAGGTGCGGGCCGGCTTCGACCAGTACCGCTTCGACATGGCCGCCCGGGCCATCTACGAGTTCGTCTGGGACGAGTATTGCGATTGGTATCTGGAACTGGCCAAGGTGCAGATCGCCCAGGGTGGCGCGGTGGCCGCCAGCACGCGCCATACCTTGCTGACGGTGTTGGAAACCCTGTTGCGCCTGGCCCATCCCATCATCCCCTTCATCACCGAGGAGCTCTGGCAGGCTGTCGCGCCCTTGGCCGGCAAGGCGGGGGAGAGCGTCATGCTCGCCCCCTATCCCGTAGTCAGCTCGGCCAACCTCGACCCGGCCGCCCAGGCGGAGATGACACGCCTCAAGGATCTGATCAACGCCACCCGCAACCTGCGCGGCGAAATGAATCTATCTCCGGCCCAGAAAGTGCCGCTGTTCGTGGAGGGCGAGGCCGAAGCCGCCGGCCGCTACGCCCCATATCTGCGCACCCTTGGCCGTCTGTCCGAGGTTCAGGTGGTGTCCGTCCTGCCCGAGGGCGAGGCGCCCGTGTCCATCGTCGGCGACTGGCGCGTGATGTTGCATATCGAGATCGACCGGGAAGCGGAAATCGCCCGGCTGGACAAGGAAATCGCCCGGCTGGAGGGAGAGGTGGCCAAGGCCAAGGGCAAGCTGTCCAATGCCAGCTTCGTCGACAAAGCGCCCGCCGCAGTGGTGGAGCAGGAGCAAAAACGTCTGGCCGACTTTACCGCCACGGTCGAGAAGCTGCGTGGTCAGCGGGCAAAGCTAGGCTAGCCTCTGAGGAGATTCCATGGCCAAACACCGGGTCAAACCTACCCGCAACACCTGGACCGAGCTGCGCGCCACGCTGGACAACCGGCACTTCTGGGTATTGATGGGGTGGACCGCCCTGGTGTTGGGCATCGGCGGATTTCTGCTCTGGCTGGCGATCAAGAACTGGGATTCCTCCATGAGCCTGAAACCCATGGAATGCCGGCGTTGGGGAAGCACCGACTGGAATATCCTGATCCTGGCCCTGATCGCGCCCTTCTTCGCCATCAGCATCCTCAGTGCCATCAGCGAGCTCTGGCATAACCTGGAGCGACGCCACAAGCACATCACCACCCACTGGCGGCCTTTCATGGTGTTTACCGCTCTCGTATTTGGTCTGGGCGTGCTGATCGTGATCGTCCTGCACTGCTGACCTGACACATCGCCGCCGGGTGGGGCATGCAAAGCCCCCGGCCTCCCCTCGGATATACCCAGTCTATTCGTACATAAGAACTTTCGATTAAACCGATATCGCGACGGGTGGGTCTTTAAAGGTAACATTCGCTGCTATTTGGCCGGGCCGTAATGTCTTGTCCGGTCTCGCGAATTCCCTGAAGTCTTCACCCATCGGAGGCGATACATGACGTCTGTAGTGGCGACCAACCAGACCATTCTGGTCGTGGGCGGCGGCATTTCCGGCATGACGGCTGCGCTCGAAGCGGCCGAAACCGGAAAGCAAGTCGTGCTGGTGGAGAAGAACCCGTACCTGGGCGGCCGTACCGTTCAGCTCTACCGGTACTTCCCCAAGATGTGCCATCCCACCTGCGGCCTGGAAATCAACCTGCGCCGCCTCAAGGCCAATCCCCGCATCCAGGTGCTGACCCTGGCGGAGGTGACCGGCATCACCGGCACCAAGGGCGCCTACAGCATCTCCGTCAAGCTGAAGCCCCGCTACGTGAATTCCAACTGCACCGCCTGCGGCGAATGCGGCAAGGCGGTCCAGACCGAGATCGCCGACGAGTTCAACTACAACCTGGGCAAGATCAAGGCGGCTTATCTGCCGTCCAACATGGCCTATCCCCAGCGCTACGTGATCGATCCGTCCATCATCGGCACCGCCGACGCCGAGCGCGCCAAGGCCGCCTGCAAGTACGACGCGGTGAACCTGGACGACCAGGAAGAGATCATCAGCCTGAACGCCGGCGCCATCGTCTGGGCCACCGGCTGGCAGCCCTACGCCGCCGAGAAGATCGTGTACTACGGCTACGACCGTTTTCCCAACGTCATCACCAACGTGGAATTCGAGCGCCTGGCCGATCCCCACGGCCCCACGGGCGGCAAGATCCTGCGCCCCTCCGACGGCAAGGAGGCGAAGAACATCGCCTTCATCCAGTGCGCCGGCTCCCGCGACGAGAACCACCTGCGCCACTGCTCCCGCTTCTGCTGCATGGCTTCGCTGAAACAGACACACTATGTGCAGGAAGCCTACGGCGACGCCGGCAAGTCCACCATCTACTACATCGACATCCGCGCCATCGACCGCTTCGAGGACTTCTACCAGAAGGTGAAGGCCAATCCGAACGTGTCCTTCGTGAAGTCCAAGGTGGCCCGCATCACCGAGGACAAGGCCGGCAACCCGGTCTGCAACGGCGTCAACACCGAGGGCTATATCCGCTACGCCAACGCCCATGACCTCGTGGTGCTGGCGGTGGGCATGGAGCCGTCCGTCAAGGGCGTCGACATTCCCGCCGAGGTGATGTCGGACTCGTCCGGCTTCGTCATGGCCGATCCGGCCAACGCCGGCATCTTCGGCGCCGGTTGCGCCACCAACGCGCTGGATGTGAACCGGGCCGTGCAAAGCGCCACCGCCGCCGCCCTGCGGGCCATCCAGGTCGTCAACAAAGTCGCCCGCGCGGAGGCTTGAGAAAAATGGCTGAAACGAAAACTGCTGCATACATCTGCAAAGGCTGCGAGATCGACAAGCGCGTCGATGTCGCCGCCCTGGTCAAAACCGCCACCAAGTCCGGCAAGATGAACCTCGTGCGCGAGCACGACTTCCTCTGTTCCGCCGAAGGCGTGGCCCTGATCAAGAGCGACATCGAAACGGAAGGCGTCACCCACGCCGCCATCTGCGCCTGCTCGCGCCGGGCCAAGACCGAGGCGTTCAACTTCCCCACCATTGCCATGAGCCGGGGCAACCTGCGCGAAGGCGTGATCTGGATCCGTCCCGACACCGAGGAAGCACGGGAAACCACCCAGGAAATGGCGGAAGACTACGTGCGCATGGCCTGCGCCGAAGTGAAGGCCATGACCGTGCCCCCGGGCAACCAGAAGACCGGTACCGTCAAGACCCTGCTGGTGGTCGGCGGCGGCATGTCCGGCATGACCTCGGCCCTGGAAGCCTCCAAGGCCGGCTACAAGGTGGTGCTGGTGGAGAAATCCGCCGCCCTGGGTGGTTGGGCCGGCAAGCTGCACAAGCGCGTGCCCACCCGCGAGCCGTTCAAGGCCCCCGAGGACAACGGCGTGAGCGACATGGTCGCCCGCATCGAGGCCGACTCCAACATCAAAGTCTACCTGAACGCCACCATCACCAAGACCGACGGCGCCCCCGGCCGTTTCAAGGTGGAGATCGCCGTGGAATCCGGCAACGTGGCCCAGGAAGACATCGGCGCCATCGTCCAGGCCACCGGCTTCAGCCTCTACGACGCCAACAAGCTGCCCGAATTCGCCTACGGCAAGACCCCCAACGTGGTGGACCAGGCCGGTCTGGAAGCCCTGGCCAAGGCCGCCGCCGCCGAAGGCAAGCCCATCTGCCGGCCTTCCGATGGCCAGCCGGTGAAGTCCGTGGTGTTCGTCCAGTGCGCCGGCCAGCGTGACGCCACCGGCAAACATCTCCAGTACTGCTCCGGCTTCTGCTGCAACACCAGCATCAAGCAGGCCATGTACTTCAAGGACAGCAACCCGGACATCGACACCGCCGTCCTGTTCACCGACCTGCGCACTCCCGGCAACGGCGAGGACTTCTACCGGGCGGCCCAGAACAAGGGCGTGATCTTCTCCAAGGGCGTGGTTTCCCAGGTGGTGCCCAACGGCAATGCCTGTGCCGTCAAGTTCAAGGACCTGATCCTCAATGAGGACACGGAAGCCCAGGCCGACCTGGTGGTCCTGGCCACCGGCGTGGTGCCCAACTCCGGCGTCAATATCGATGCCGTGGCCGCCGCCCCCGTGGAGGCGGAAGCGCCCGCCGAAGGCGAAGCGCCCAAGGAAGTGGTCGCCAGCATCCCCGTGGAGTCCATCCTCAACCTGACCTACCGTCAGGGTCCGGACATGCCCCAGTTCAAGCATGGCTTCACCGACTCCCACTTCATCTGCTTCCCCTACGAGACCCGCCGCACCGGCATCTACACCGCCGGTCCCGTGCGCCGCCCCATGGACATCCTGCAAGCCCAGGAGGACGCTACCGGCGCCGCCATGAAGGCGATCCAGGCCATGGAGAACGCCGGTCTGGGCAAGGCCGCCCACCCCCGCGCCGGCGACCTGTCCTTCCCGACCGTGCGTCTGGAAGGCTGCACCCAGTGCAAGCGCTGCACGGTGGAATGCCCCTTCGGAGCCATCGACGAGGACGAGAAGCGCTTCCCCCTGTTCAACGAGTCCCGCTGCCGCCGTTGCGGCACCTGCATGGGCGCCTGTCCGGTGCGGGTGATCTCCTTCGAGAACTACTCGGTGAACACCGTGGGTTCCCAGATCAAGTCGGTGGAAGTGCCGGACGAGTTCTCCGAGAAGCCGCGCATCCTGATCCTGGCCTGTGAGAACGACGCCTATCCGGCGCTGGACATGGCCGGCATGAACCGCAACGAGTACGACCCCTTTGTGCGCGTCATCCCGATCCGCTGCCTGGGTTCGGTGAACACCATCTGGATCACCGATGCCCTCAACGGCGGCTACGACGGCGTCATGCTGATGGGCTGCAAGCACGGCGAGGAATACCAGTGCCACTTCGTCAAGGGTTCCGAGCTGGGCCGCTACCGTCTGTCCAAGGTGGGTGACACCCTCAAGGGCATGAACCTGGAAACCGAGCGGGTCATGGACATGGAAGTGGCGATCACCGACATCGCCACCCTGCCCCAGAAGATCAACGACTACGCGGCCCTGATCAAATCCTTCCCGCCGTCCCCGTTCAAGGGCTTCTAAGGAGATTGCGATGAGCGACAAGAACCAAGAGATGGCCGAGCGCTACAAGAACAATTTCCTGAAGGAGATTGAAGAGCAGGCCGAGATGGGCGAGTGGGTGAAGATGTGCATGCAGTGCGGCCTGTGCTCCGGCTCCTGCCCCACCAACTTCCATTCCGGCTGGGATCATCCGCCCCAGGAGATCTTCATGCTGATCCGCGCCGGCAAGCGCGAGGAAGTGCTGAACGCCCAGGGCATGTACATGTGCACGTCCTGCTACAACTGCTACGTGCGCTGCCCGCGCAAGGTGCCGGTCACCCACGTCATGCACGGCATCGCCGAGTACGCCTACCGCATCGGCCGGGCGCCCAAGGCCCAGCCCACCATGCACCTGTCCAAGACCTTCTGGACCAACGCCACCAAGTACGGCCGGGTCAACGAAGTGCAGCTCACCCAGAGCCTGTACTTCAAGGACGGCATCGGCGCCGGCATCAAGAAGGCCATGGCGATGCAGAGTGAAGCCCTGGGTCTGGTCAAGGCCGGCCGCCTGAACCCCATGGAAGCGCTGGGCATGGGCCACAAGTGCAAGGACATCAAGGGCATCCACGCCATGCTGGCCAAGGCCGAAGAGCTGGAAGCCAAGAACAAGGCCGCCAAGGGTAAGGAGTAATCAGACATGGCTCGCAAGGAATACGCTTTCTACCCCGGCTGCTCGTCCCAGAAGGGCGCCTCGGCCTCCAACTATCTGGTCTCTGTCGAGTCCATGTGCAAGACCCTGGACATCAAGATGACGGAGATTCCCGACTGGAACTGTTGTGGCGCCTCGGTGAGCTACGCCGAATCCGGCGAACTGCCGCGCATCGCCATGAATGCCCGCAACTTCGCCCTGGCCGAGACCAACCTGCCCGGCCAGGACATCGTCGCCACCTGCGCTGCCTGCTGGCTGGGCTCGCGGGAATCCAAGGAGCGCCTGGAGCACAACTCCAGCCTCATGGCCGACACCCAGGCCGCGCTGAAGGAAGCCGGCTTGCAGATCAAGGTCATCCCCGAAATCCGCCACATGGTGGAAGTGCTCATCGAGGACCTGGGTTACGACGAACTGGCCAAGCCGGTGAAGAAGCCTCTGGCCGGCATGAAATTCGCCGGCTACGTGGGCTGCCAGACCAACCGGCCCTTCGGCATCGACGGCGAATCCTTCGAGAACCCCATGTACCTGGACAAGCTCATTGAGTCCGTGGGCGGCGAAGCCACCAAGTACGACCAGAAGGTCACCTGTTGCGGCGGCGCCCTGGCCTTCTCCGAGCCGGAAAAGGCCCAGGCCCAGATCAAGGACATCATCGAAGCCGCCTACGACAGCGGCGCCGAGATGCTGGTGACCCCCTGCCCCCTGTGCCAGGCCAACACCGAGGTCTACCAGGGCCAGATCAACAAGAAGTACGGCACCAAGTTCAACATGCCGGTGCTGTATTACTCCCAGTTGATGACCCTGGCCTACGGCGGCAGCGCCAAGGCAGCGGGCCTGCCCGGCAACGTCATCAAGGCGCGCAAGCTGGAAGAGTTCGC
>CAZEOR010000168.1:0-6531 GCA_964513695.1 uncultured Thiobacillus sp. | reverse complement strand
GAAGAAACCGACCTGGTCCTCAAGCTTGAGGCGAGCCACTGGACCGGAAATGACGTCCTCCCCCTGCTCGATGCGAACGCTTCCATCGGCGTGGACCTCGTCATCGGCGGGCCAGTAGGTCAGGCGATCGGCAGTCAGCACTTTGCGCCCTTTGCGCAATTCGGCATCCTCGTCGGCCAGCACCTGGCGGTCGACGACGCCGGAGATTCGCTGTGCACTGAGGAAAGCGGGTCGCGGCAACTTGCTCTCCGTCAGCGGCAGCAGCACCTTGGCCAGTTGTTTTTCCATGCGCCCTATTCCACCCGTCGCGCCACTACATCGCGAACCACAATATTGCCGGACAGGGGATGGTCCGGCATGGCCTCCACCCGCTCGAACAGGTATTTGTCGAGCCGGCGCCGCTCCATTGCGGCCTCGTACAGCACGCAATGCAGCCAGATGTCGCCGGGCAGATTGTCGAAGCCGGGGTGTGACGTTTTCCAGGCCATGGCGGAAACCGGCGCGTCGCTGGCGGCGACAGTGGACAGAAAACCGGCGAAAGCCTGCTGGTAAGGCTTGGGAGAAATGGCCAAGCTGATGGACGGTGCGGCGCCATCTTCCGCCAGCACGCCCAGTTTCGCTTCCCGCTTCACCAAGCTCCTAGCGGCAGGCAGGGAACGGGCCAGGTCGGCCAGCGCTTCGCTGATGGCGGAATCCGACAAATCCGGCCGGGCTTTCATCTTCAGCGGCCTGGCGCGCAGCGCCCAGGCGGGAGGCTCGGCCATTTCGTCCACATCCGGAGCTACATAGTCCGGGTTGCGCTTGAGGAACTGGGCGAAGGCGCGCAATCGCCGGGCCGCCGGTTCCACCTGACGCAGCCGGTAAAGGTAGGACTTGAGGATGTCGGTGATATCCAGCAGGGAAGCGCGCCATTCCGGCAAACGTCCCGCCAACTGGGAACGAAAGGATACGGCCAGCGATTCGCAATCTGGTCGATCTTCCAGCGACTCCGCCAGGTCCTCCATCTGCAAGTGGCGCAGGGCTTCGCTGATGCGTTCGGCGCGGCCGATGTAGTACTCGTTCTGGCGCTGCTTTTCCGCCAGGGTGCTCACGTTGGCGAAACGGTTGTCCGCCAGCATGCGCAGGTATTGCAGGGCATTCGAGATGCTGTCCGCCAGGTCGAATACGGCGGCATTGAAGTTGTCCGCGTAGCTGTCCGCGTCGTCTTGGCGGCCCTCCAGATGTGCCTTCTCTGTTTCGTCGATGAGATAAGGCAGGCGGGCTGCCAACTCCGCGATATTGGCACCGACGGCCGCGTACATCCGCTCCTTCTGCAACACCTCGTCCAGGTGTCGGGCCAGGGAGGAGGCCAGACGGTAGCTGTCCTGGGTGAAGGGAACCAGAGCGCGGTTCTGTTGGAGTTCATAGATCGCGCGCGCATTGTCATCCGCTCTGCCGACGCTACCCCGATGGTAGGCCTCGGCCAGCACCCCGCGCTGACGGTGCAGCGTCTCCAGATATTTGATGACCAGATCGGATGACGCGCTCATAGCAGGCTGCCGGTTTCCGGCGGCTCCTCCACGTCTTCCTGCACCGACTCATGCACCATCAGGAAATCCACCACTTCCTGCAGATACTCGACCTTGCCGGTGACGGCGTAGATTTCCCGCTCCGGGTTGGCCAGCACCAGATAGCCCTCGTCGCGCATTTTCTTTAACAAGCGTTCCAGGGCACTGCGCAGGGTGCCATCACTGCTGGCCTTGCCCAGGTTGACCAGGGTCTGGAGCTCGTTGCGCAGGCTGGGGTTCTCGTCGATGGCGGCGATGAGACGGTGCGTCTCGATGACGCTGCCGGGTGCGAGAAACTCTTCCCGCCCCAAGGCCTGCATGACATGGACAAAGAACCCCACCACCAGCCGCAGGTTGTGTTTGACCTCGGCGTACTCCTCGCGGATACCCTTGCGTTGCTCCGGGTCCAGACGGGTGAAGGCCACATACCAGGCACCGCCATGCTTGGTGCTGACTAGCCGGCGGCCCAGCCTGTTCAGAAAGGCTTCCACCTCCTTGCGGTTGCCTTCGTCTTGGAGAAAACGGTAGGCATCCGGCTGGCTGACGGCGCAGACGAACTGGCCGGAAAGCAACAGGGTCATGGCCTGTTCAAACATCTTCGCTCTCCTCCATCACCCGCACTTCCACCAGGCGCCGCCCTTCCTCGATGCTGAAGCGGTGCGGGAACAGGCGCAGCACGTCCACATCCGGGTCCGGGAAGGCTGACACCAGAGTGATGGCGTTGCGCTGCAAGGTTGCCAGCAGGGCCTCGATGTTGCCGATGTCCAGATCCTTCAATTCGTCCAGCGCCCACACCACCTGCACCTGGGCATGGCGGCGGATGCGGTTGATGAAGGCGATGAATATCACGCACAGGATCAGGTAGGACAGACCGTTGGAGGACACCCGCTCCAGATCGGCGGTCTTGCGGAACACCCGGGTCTGGCCGTTTTCCACCACTTCGCCCTGGATGCGGATGAGGCTAGCCAGTTCCGCCCGGATCCCTTCCCGCACTTCCCAATGCGATAGCAGATCGCGCAGGGTGGCGGCGAACTCGGGCGGCGGCAGTTCGTTGCCCTCCTGCCCCAGCCAGACCCGATGCGCCTCGGCCATGCCGTCGATGGACTGCCAGTATTCCAACTCCCGGATGACCGAGACGATCTGCACCGTGACCCTGGAAATGCTCTCGAAGGAAAGGCTGTCGTCCAGGCTCTGCTGCAGTTCCCGGCTGAATTGCTGCACCTTGCGGTGGAAGATTTCCATGTCCCGGTGGAAGGCGACGATGGCGCCGGCGATCTGGTTCGCCTCCACTTGCAGGGTACGGCGGTACTGGTCGTGGTCGCTGGAGAACCAGGACTTGAACGCGGCGATCCAGGCCCGCTCCGAGGCATCCGGCCCCAAAGCCTGGCGGTGGGCGTCGTAGAACTGTTCCGGCGGCGTGTCGCGGCGGGTGACAAAAGCGCGCTTGATCTCGCCGATGTGCTTGCGGATGGTTTCCAGCTCCCGCGCCACTTCCCGCAGCCGCTCGTTGGCCTGCTGCGCCAGCAGTTCCAGCGTCCAGGCGGGGTCGAAAGCCTGACCCAGCGCTTCCGCATCTGGCAGATAGGCGGCGACATGGACCAGGCGTTGACGCACGGTGTCCTGTTCCCGTGCCAGGCGATTGAATTCCTTGTCCAGAGCGGCCACCTCCGCCTGCACCCGTTGCCGGGCGGCCTCCCGTTCCACCAGCAGCTTGGCCAGCGCCGCTTTCTTGTCGGCTTCGGTACGCCGCGCGGCAACTGCCTCCTGAGTCCATCCATCCCGGCGAGGCCATTCCTGTTCCAGCCATAGCCGCCACTGCGCCACCGCTTCCTGCCAATCCCTGGCTTCTTGAAGCTGGTGCTCCAGGTCGCTGATCTCCTTCTCCAGGCGGCCAAGGGCTTCCGTATTCACTCCAGCGCTGCGCAGAGCTTTTTCCTTCTCCTGCTGCATTTCCAGCAATTGCCCCTCGTGGACAGTCTTGCGTTCCGCCTGGGCGTGGTCATGCAAGTCCAGAAGTTGCTTCCGTTCTGCTTCCAACGCCGAACGTTCTGATGTGTAGCGGCGAACCCGCTCGCCCTCGTCGTCGCGCAATTTCTGATCCAGGGTCTGCAACTCACCGCCCAGTGCGGCGCTTTGTTTGCCCAAATCAGCCAGCATGGCCTGAGCTTGGGTAGCCGCCTCCTTGCGGTTTTTTTCCACTTGTTTGCCGGCGGCCTGTTCTTCTTCCTGGGCGCTTTGGCGTTGGGTGACCTGTCGTTGTACTTCCGCTTCCTGCATTGCCAGCGCTTGTTGCGCCGCATCTCTTCGCTGATTGCACTTGTCCAGTTCGACACCGGCTTCGGCGATGGCGGCATCGGCACTGTGCAGACGCGCCTCGATCTCCGCTGCCTCGCGCTGCAAGCCCTGCTCATCAGCAGCCAGATGGGCATCCAAGCGTTCCAGGTCCACGCCGACCCCATAGAGGCTGGGCAAGGCATCCAGCAATTCGGGCTCTAGATCCTCCCGCACCAGGATGTCTTCCCGCACCACTTTGGCGATGTCGAACACCCAGTCCGGGCGTTTGCTGCGCAAGAAGTAGAGCAGACTGTCCGGCCCCGGCGTTTGTTGCAGGCGCAACGCCTGTAAGCGGTCCGCCTGCTTCTGACGCTGGCCGCGCAACTGCCCCAGACGCGCCTCCTGTTCCTCGAAGGCCTGGCGCGCCTCGTTGCGCAGTTTTTCCAGCCGCTGTCGTTCTGTCCGAGCGTCTTCCAGCGCCTTTACAGCTTGGGCAGCAGCATCGCGCTTGGCCTGGTGGGCTGTCTGGATTTCCACCGCCGCCTGAGGATTGCGGGCTTTCTCCTTCCAGCCCCCCACCTCGCCCAGCACAGCTCGCAAGCGCTGATCCACCTGTTCGCGGGCTTGACGGTGAACTTCCCGCAGAGCCGTCAGCTCCTGATCCTTGGCCTGTTCCAGATCGCGGAAGCGCGGGCTGAAGCCCTGTTCCAGAAGCGTGCGTTCCCGCTGCGCCCGCTCGCGTTCCTCGTTGAAGCGGTTCCGCTGTTCCAGCAAGAGTCCGTCGTAGCGAATGGAAATATCCTGCTGTTGCCCGAGCAGAGCCAGCTTGCGTTGCCTTCGTTGCTCCCATTCATCGCGTAGGCGCGGCTCGTCGGCAACCCGCTTCGCCTTGGCGGGCAGGTCGCGCTTCGCATAATCGCGATCCTGGTCTTGCAGCGCGACAACACGCCCTTCCCGGTCTTCCGCCTCGCGCCGGGCGGTATCCCGCTCACCCTCCAGTTGTTCGACCTGACGCCGGGCAAGTGTTTCGGCCTCGTCGGCTTCCTGGGTCAGGCGTTCCCGATTCGCACGATTTCGCCGGCTCGCTTCCTCCAGGTGGTCATTCAAACGGCGCAGGCGGGCATGTAGCCGCCCCAGTTCCGCTTCGCTGGCCAACAGGCGCATTTCCGCCGCCAGCACTTGATCCATGCACGGCGCTTCCTGCATCACTTCCCGGTAGGCTTCGTAATGCTCCGGCCAGGACTCGATCTTCTTGCGCTCCGTGGACAGTGCGATCTGGCCCGGACCCTCGGCGATGCAGGACACCACCATGCGCTGCAAATCCTCGAAGTTCGTCCTGCGCAGAAACATGCCGCTGACGATCTTCTCGATGTGAGTCAGGTGGTGGCCGCTCCCGACGAAGGCGAAATCTGCCGCCAGACTGCGCTGCCGCTGCCGGTCCCGACCAGTACCGGTCTTGCCCTGGATGATGGCGCGGTACTCCGCCACCGAGGAAATGGATTCGCTGCAGATCAGGTTCAGACGTCTGAGGTGGGCGTAGATGTCCCGCGAAGAAATGATGTTGCGGCCATCCGGTTGCAAAAACAGCTCCGGCTTGTAGGCCGTGCGCACAAAGCGGTAACGAATCTCCTCGCCGCTCTCACTGGCGTGCATCGCCATCAGGCAGACGACATCGCGGCGTCGATACTCAAACAGGATGTAGGAAGTCAGGCGCGGCAGGTAATAGCCAGCGAAGTTGAGCCGGTTGGTCTCCGTGCCGACGATCCGGTTCGGGTTCTCCCCGAAGAACACCGGCAAAAGTTGCAGCAACGAGGTCTTGCCTCGCCCGTTGCGCCCTGTCAGCACTGCCCCACCTTCCAGCGGAAAGATCACCACCCTGCCGGGGCTGAAGGAATCGATGAGGATTAAGCGCTGAAGCTGGAAGTCCATGGGAATGTCAGTTACGGAGCTTTTCAGACCAAGCCAGTCCAAACGGCATCGTCCATGTTGATGAGGCTATAGAGATTGCAAAGGGAATGATCACTGCCAAGTAAAGTGGTCATTTCCCTGCCTTTCGTTGCTTATGAAGCTTCTCACCTCGTTCATGAATTTCAGCCCGCCATTTCTCAAGCTCGTTGATATCAGCAAGCAGTTCCTCCGGTTCAGGCACTTCCACACCGCCCAATAACGCTTGGTCATGCGCGTAGTTGGAACACTTCGACATCCATGTGTCCACTGCGACGTAGTCGGCATCCTCGACCATTACCCCCGCCAACCGCTGCGTCTCAATGCCTTTCCGAAAACGCAGAACCACGTTGCGCAACAAGACTTCCTCGATAGCGCGTTCCCAAGCCACACGCAGCTGCTGGTAAGCAGCTGCGGTTTGTTTGCGATGCTCCAACTCATCGCCCGAGTCGAAAAGCTTCTTGATCTGCGGACACCTGTTCCGAAGGTATCCCACCCTGGCTTTTGTGTTCATTCCATCAAATGGCAGATCGGGGTCGGTTACACCAAATCCAGCAGGCTGGCGAGCGATGCTCTGTGTCTCGATTGCCACGCCCGCCTGTTGAGCCATTTCAATTAGGAGGTTCAGGAAGTAGAGATCATGGGTGAAGATGATGACTTGCCGCTTTGCACCCTCCTGCGCTAAGCGTCTAGCTACACGCTCCCGGCGTTTGTGGTCCAGGGACGATACCGGGTCATCGAACACAATCCCTCCAGAACCACCACC
>CAZEOR010000167.1:0-6565 GCA_964513695.1 uncultured Thiobacillus sp. | reverse complement strand
CAATCGAGCGCAGTGTAGCAAAAAACACTCATTATTATGTTAGCGCTTATGCCCCAGCACCTCCTGGCCGGTCGCTTCATGCCGGTAAATACCTCCGCCGGCAAAGCCGTCGACCAGTGTCAGGCGGAACCGATCCTGGAAGGGTGAGGAAATCAGCGTCTGAATGTACGCCGTGAGATAGGCGCGCAGAATCTCGTGCTTGGCGAGGCTATGCTGGTGAATGATGGGGGGGAGGACCACCCAGGGACCATCCGTAATGGCGTTCGGTCAATATCCTCTCCCTATTCGCCGCCGCCTACACGGCCAATTGCGGCATTTCGTCCCAGGTTTTGCCATGGAGCAGACGCCCGTTCTCCTTCTTCGAGCGCTTCTTGCCGTCGGCGCCCCAGCCGCCCCATTGCTTGAAGAAGAAAGCCACGCCAGCTTCGTCGCACTGCTGACGGATGTTGTCGACCCAGCCGGGTTGCATTGGCCGCGCCTTCGGGCCGGATTCGCCACCGACGATGACCCAGTGAATGTTGCCAAGATCGATGTCGCCGAGATCTTCCAGCAGCGGTTCCACCGACAGAAAACGGATGCGGGCATTCACTTGGCGCAATTGGTCGATGCGCGGCAGGCCATAGGCGCGATCTTCCACGGACACCCCGAGCCAAACGTTGTCCGGGCACTTGCGCCGGGCGAAATAGCGCGGCAGGCGCTCGGCGCGTTTGGTGAGAATCTGGTAGGTATGCTGGGGCGTCGCGCGAATTACGCCGAAGACCTCATTGAGGAACTTGTCCGGAATGTCTTCATGAAAAAGGTCGCTCATCGAATTCACGAAGTAGACCGTCGGTTTCATGCGCGCCAGCGGCTGGCCGAGACGGCCCGGATGCAGGGTGAACTCAAAACCCGCGTCGTACCCCCCGGCGCCCATGGCCTGGAGACGACGCGCCATCACTTCGGCGTAGCAATGCTTGCAGCCTGGGGAGATTTTCGTGCAACCCGTCGTCGGGTTCCAAGTCTGCTCAGTCCACTCGATTCGTGATTGACTTGTCATAATGGCTATTCTACAGAAATTTGGAGCAGGTGCATTCAGGTGCCAATCGCTCCCGAGCGTTTCAGCGTAGTCCACGGCATGACATAGAGTTTGAGCAGCACAGAAGCTCCGGCAAACCAGATAGCCCCCAGGATCGTCTGCCCCAGCGCCAGTTTCCATTCCGGAGCCCCAGAGAAGGCCACTTGAAAGATCATGCCGATACAGACGATACTGAAGATGGTCAGTTGAATCCAGCCGGTGATTGGCATCAGGCGGCTGGGATCGATGGTCATGTCAGTTCGCGAGATGCGCAGATGGCCGGCATGCTTGAGCCAGCGGATTTCGCTGTCCGAAAGATCGTAGGTCTGCTGAAGCGCGATAACCTTCTGCCGTACAGGGCGGGTGACCGAGAAACCGAAGCGGTAGCGGAACATTCGGCCATTGTCCTCAGCCAGCGCATCCAGATCCGCTTGCGGGGTCGTCGCCAGCACCAGTTTGATGTTGCTGGGAATAAAGTACTCGTTGTAGTCCCGGCCTGCGTTGCGCTGGAATTTCGCGAGATTGAGCTGGATCGTGTTGGCATCTTGCTGTTCTTCCATTCTTTGGCCTTTCTCATCTAGGTTGAAAAACCGGCTCGGCGGCACTTGTCAGCGTCCGCGATGATCCCGTCCGGCGTTGCGCTGGTGGGTTCCGATATTGATCTGAATGGTGGCGCCCGACGCCCTGGCGAGTGAAGCGATCTTGTCAAGCGGCTTGCGCGCCTCGAAGTGGGCAACTGCGGCAGCCAGGAGATTGCGCTGCTGCGTCGCCGGGTCGGACGTCCATAAGTGGCCGTTGTACAACTCGGTCACCAATTCGAAATCGTCGCCGCTGGCGCAAAGTTGATCCAGAAAGGAGCGCAAGGCTGGATCGGCCGTAGCGTCGTCCAGGCGCCCGTCGCGGATCAGAAGTAACAATGCCTTGGCGGTGGGGTCGTCTTCCACCACGGCAGCGCGAGCGACGGCAACCTGCAAACGAATGGCGCGCAGCAGGTCGAGGTTAATCCCCGCCCCGCCGAACATCGTGCCCTCTCCCATTAGTAGCCAGTCGGTACTGATTCCGAAGGTCTGCTTGATCCCCGCGAGGAATTCAGCTCCCGGCTTCTTGACGCCGCGCACGATGTCGCTGACAAACCCAGGAGATGACCCCAGGCGGCGTGCAAATTCCGACTGGCTGATAGCCAGATGAAGAATGGCGAGCGACAGGCGAGCACCTAAGCCATCGAGCCCATCGTAAATCGGCGCTGGGGATTCTTGATCGGTCATTCTCAATCGAGTTATATTTAACGCAGTTGCGTATAATCGTGTTTGTATTGAATGATAGATTACTCCTTACTTCTGCCGCCTGTCACGCTCTGAACATGGACGCCCTCGATATCTCCTACCGCCTGAAGCGACTTGGGAAGACCCAAACCGAAATCGCTCGCGACCTCGGTGTCCGTCAGGGTGTGGTGAGCAATGTCATTCACGACCGCGCCACGGCCCACGGCGTGGCCAGTTATATCGCCGGGTTGTTGGGCATGCGGGTCGAGGAGCTGTGGCCGAACCGCTATTGCTTCAAGCCGCGCACGCCAACGCGACGGGCACAGTCTGCGGAGAGCCGCATCGATGGGGAGGTGGCGCCATGACCTGACCCCCGATCCATTCGAGGCCAGGAAAAAAGCAAAAGGGCTCGGAGCGCCAACTCCGAACCCTTTCAGAACTTCCGTGCAACTACTTCACGCGGATTTTGCGATTCTCCGAGCCGGTCTGTCAAGGCCGGCGGCCTTTCCCCCCTTGTTTCCAATGACCGATCCGGAAGCTGTCCGCAAGGATGGCGCGGATAGGTATTACCTGGAGAAACAGCCGCGCATGCCCTTGCATGGCGGACATCACCATGGCCAACAGGAGAATTGCCATGCGCAAGATTCGGCAGGTGCTACGCCTTGCCCTCGAAGCCGACGCCAGTCGGCGACGCATCGCGAAGAGTCTCGGACTCAGCCGCGATGTGGTGACCGACTATTTGACCCGGGCCGCAGCCGCAGGGCTTACCTGGCCCCTGCCGTCCGATGTCGACGATGCTCAATTGGAGGAACGGCTGTTCCCACCGTTGGGCGCGAATGTCCAGCGCAAGCCGGAGCCGGATTGGGCGGTCATCCATCAGGAGATGAAACGCAAGGGCGCGACGCTCCAGGCGCTGCACGAGGAGTTCCTCGCGGAGCAGCCGAACGGCATCGGCCGCAGCTTGTTCTGCGAACGATACCGGGAATGGGGGCAGGGCCTGAAGCGCTACATGCGCCAGACCCACGTAGCCGGCGAACGGGCCTTTGTGGACTATGCCGGGCCGACAGTGGGTATCCCCGATCCGGAAACCGGCGAGATCCGAAAGGCGCAAATCTTCGTCGGGATACTCGGTGCATCGAACTACACCTATGCCGAAGCCCACTGGAGCCAGCAACTGCCCGACTGGATCGCGGCGCATACCCGGATGTTCGAATTTTTCGGCGGCGTGCCCGAGGTCGTCGTTTGCGACAACCTAAAATCGGCGGTCACCAAGGCGAGCCGCACCGAACCGAAAGTCCACCCGGCCTACCAGCATCTGGCCGAGCATTACAACACGCTGATCCTGCCTGCGCGTCCGCGCAAGCCGAAGGACAAGGCGAAGGTCGAGAATGCAGTGCTGATCGTCGAGCGCTGGATATTGTTCCGGCTGCGCAAGCGGGTGTTCACGTCGCTCGCCGAACTGAACGCCGCGATCCGGGAGCTCCTGGTCGACCTCAATAACCGCCCGTTCCAGAAACTGCCGGGCTCGCGGCGCAGCCAGTTCGAGGAGATCGACCAGCCCGCCTTGACGCCGTTGCCGACCGAAATCTTCGAGTACACCGAATTCCGCAAGGTGACAGTCGGGCTGGATGGGTGTTTCGAGGTTGATGGCAGCGCTTACAGCGCTCCCTATACGCTGTGCCGGAAGCCTGTCGAACTGCGCATCACGGCTAACCTGATCGAAATCCTGCACCGAGGCCGGCGTGTGGCGAGCCACGAGCGGAGCAGCAGCAAGGCTCCCGTGATCGACCCGCAGCACCTGCAACCGGCGGATCGCCATTTCGGGATGTGGACCGCCGATCGCGAACTGGCGTGGGCGGAAACCATCGGCCCGAAGACCCTGGCGTTCCTGAATCATCTGCTCGTCGCGAGCAAGGTCAAGGAACAGGGTTATCGCGCCGCCGGGGCGTTGAAACGGATGGAGAAGGAATTTGGAGCCGAGCGCCTGGAGGCCGCCTTCGCCCGCGCTCTCGACATCGGCGCCAGTTCGCTCACCAGCGTGCGCTCCATCCTGAACACCGGCCTGGATCGGCAACGGCCGCCGGAGGCCGATTTCCAGGAGGCAGCTTTCGATCACCCCAACGTACGCGGCTCTGGTTACTACCACTGATTTGAAGGAGAACACTCATGATGAAACACGACACCCTGCGCAAACTGAACGAAATGAAGCTCTTCGGCATGGCCAAAGGTTTCGAAGAGCAACTGGCCAGCACGATGACGGGGCCGCTCAGTTTCGAGGAGCGCTTCGGATTGCTGGTGGATCAGGAAGCTACCTGGCGGGAGAACCGCCGCTTGCAGCGACTGCTGCAGCTAGCCAGGATGCGCGAGAACGCCTGCATGGAGGACATCGACTATCGACCGGGCCGCGGGCTGGAGCGGTCCGAAATGGCCTCCCTCTCACTGTGCAACTGGATTCGGCACGGGCACAATCTGATTGTCACCGGTCCAACCGGCGGCGGCAAGACTTGGCTGGCCTGCGCGCTGGGCAACCAGGCCTGCCGGCAAGGGCTATCGGTCAATTTCCTGCGGCTTCCGCTATTGCTCGAAGATCTGGCCGTGTCGCACGGCGATGGCAGCTTCCGTAAGCGGCTGATGCAGTTGTCGAAGGTGGATCTGTTGATCCTCGACGATTTCGGAATGGCGGCACTCAATGCCGTGGGGCGCAACGATTTGCTGGAGGTGATCGAGTGCCGTAACGGGGCGCGCTCCACCCTGATCACCAGTCAGTTGCCGGTGGATCGCTGGCATGACTACCTTTCAGGCGGCAACCCGACGGTGGCCGACGCGATTCTGGATCGTTTGGTCAGTGGGTCGCACCGCCTGGAGTTGAAGGGGGAGTCGATGCGCAAGCAGCGCAGCCGGAAGTTGGCTGCCGCCTGATATTTTTCGTACCCCCGCATCAACCCGCCCGCGTGGCGGGTTTGCTTTGGAATGAGTGGCCGACTTTGGACTGGAACGGGTGGTAGGGTTTCGAGTGGGCCGGGTAGCGGGTTTCGCCCGGAATCACTGGCCGGGTTTGGATCGGAATGGGTGGTGGTATTAAGGTGGAATACGCACCCGTTCCCTCACACCGCGTGAGCGTGCCCGCCTGCAAGGCTTCCCCGACACGTTCAAGCCGCATCCGGTCAAGACCCACGCCAACAAGCAGTTCGGCAACAGCATCGCCGTCCCGGTGGCAGCTGCCATCGGCAACGCCATCAACCAACAGTTTTTCAAGCAAGCCGCCTAAGGAGGGCACAACCATGAAGCAAACCACTACCGTAACACCCGTGAGTTCCATCAACACTGCCCGCCGAAAGGCGGGGAATGCCCGGCGCTCAACGCCGAAGACTCCCAAGATGCCGTATCCAAGGCCGTATTGAAGCCCGACACCTATGGTCAAGTCTTCACGCCGGCCAATCTGGTGACGGACATGCTGGCCTTGCGTCGAAATACCGGCCGCGTCCTCGAACCGTCCTGTGGCTCGGGTGCATTTTCCAATGGGTTGCATGCCGCAGGTGCTGACCTGATGGCACTGGAACTGGATGGAGAGCATGCCCCGGCGTATGCCAGCGTGCAGGACTTTTTCGACCTGCCGGAATCCGAGCAGTTCGACACCATCATCGGCAATCCGCCCTATATCCGGTTTCAGGACATTCCGGTGTCCTCAATGCAGTTGATTGGGATGCCCTTGGCTTCGTGAGCGGTGGCCGGTTCCTGTTTTCACAGCGAGCCTTGGAGCACACCCTGATTCCCGATTCGATTGCGGCACAGCTTCGCGCCGCCTGCATTCAACCCGCTTTTCAACTTGCAGCCTAAAAGGAGACACCATGACTACTGTAACTGTTCGTCGCAAGCACGCATTTCGCGCCATCCAAAACAATGACATCAACGCCCTCGCCAAGGCGGTAAAAAACCGTGTCGAAGCAAACTGGCGTGAGCAAGGGGCTCCCGCCGGCAACACGTTGCTCGAATATGCCTGTGAGCTTGGCAACATCCCATTGGCGACGTGGCTCGTCGATTACGGTGCTGACATCAATGCCTACTGTGTTCGTGTTACAACCAATATCCGCGTTATTGATCAGGACGTCTTTGGGGAAGGCGTTTCGTATCTCGGGCCACTTACGACAGCCGTCTATACCAAGATCGGTCATAAACGACTTTAATTATCCTGTCTAATAGCATGTAAAATTGGCGCACTGCTTGTTCTTTGGGCGTGCGGCCATGTTGA
>CAZEOR010000166.1:0-6566 GCA_964513695.1 uncultured Thiobacillus sp. | reverse complement strand
GAGCAGGTCGCAGGGCAGGGTTTCGCCGGTGGTGAGCTTGACCAGCAAGGGGGAGTCTGTCCCGGTGTCGATTCGTTCCACGCCGGCCTGGGTGCGCACCTGGATACCCTTGGTTTCCACCCATTCGCGGATCATGGTGCCGGCCTTGGGGGTCATCATGCGCGGCACCATGCGGTCGCCCATTTCCACCACTGTGAGGTCCACGCCCCGGGCGTGCAGGGCTTCCATGATGATGCAGCCGATGAAGCCGGCGCCCAGTTGCACCACCTTGCCGCCTTTCGTCGCCAGGGCGGCGATGGCGCGGGCGTCCTCCAGGGTCCAGCAGGTCTGCACCTGGGGCAGGTCGATGCCGGGAATGGGCGGCCGCATGGGATGGGAGCCGGTGGCCACCAGCAGGCGGTCATAGCTTTCCCGGCTGCCGTCGTGGAACAGCACGCTCTTCTGATCGGTATCCAGCGCCACGGCGCGTCCAGGCCGTTCCGTGATGCGCAAGCCAGCGAAATGGTCGGCGCTTTTGCGTAAATAGGTGCCGGATTCGTCGATGTTGCCTTCCAGCAGGTAGGGGATGGCCATGCGGGAATAGGGCGGCTCGGGCTCGCTGCCGGCCATGACGATCTCGCCTGCCGGATCGGCCTTGCGCAAGGTTTCGGCGGCGATGACGCCGGTGGGGCCGTTGCCCAGGATGAGGTATTTCATGGAGTTGCCTCGGTGGGATGACCCGGCGAACCGGCAACCGTTTGGCCGGACGCGAGTCCCCCCCTTTGAAAAAGGGGGGTTAGGGGGGATTCAACTTTGGCGGGATGAGGAAGTGGCGGAGAAATCCCCCCCAGCCCCCCTTTTTCAAAGGGGGGAGAAAACCGGGATGGCTGGAGTGGGAAGTTCACGTTGGGTGCGGTGGTCCACCCGAGCCGACAGGCCCGGGCGGGGGACTGGCTTACAGCCCTAACCGTTCCAGCGTGTCGGCCTTGGGCACGCCTTCCTTGTCCCAGCCGCGCAGTTCGTAGTACTCCGGCAGCATGGTCGCCAAGCCGTTGACCAGACCCTTCGCCGGGCCGGTCTTGGCCGGTTCAGTGGTGAGCCGGGGCGGCAGGTTGTCGTCGGCCTTGGTGAAGCCGGCCGCCAGGTTGAACTGCTTCTCCATGTTCCAGATGCGCTCGCCAACCAGATTCAGCTTGTCCAGAGACCAGTCGCCCTCGCAGGCGGCCTGGATCTGGGGCTGGATGTCGGCCAGGCCCCAGGCGAAGCTGGTGAAGATGCAGATGCCGGCGGCATCGAATACGCCGGTGGCATCCTGGAAAGCCTTGACTAGGCCCGGCTTGCCCTCGGTGACCAGGGGATCGGTTTTGATGGGAATGCCCAGAACCTCCGAGGCCACGGTGTAGCCGCGCAGGTGGCAGGCGCCCCGGTTGGAGGTGGCGTAGGCCAGGCCCATGCCCTGGATGCCGCGAGAGTCATAGGCCGGGAATTCCTGGCTCTTGACCGTCATGGACAGCTCGGGATGGCCGTACTTGGTGCACAGGCGCTTGGAGCCCTGGGCCAGTTCCTTGCCGAAGCCTTCGGCTTTCGCCGTCATCTCGGCCAGGGTGGCCAGGGCCTGGGCGGAGCCGAAGGGGATTTCCAGGCCGATCTGCTCCTTGGTGAGCACGCCCATGTCGTACAGCTCCATGGCCGCGCCGACGGTGGCGCCAAAGGAGATGGGGTCCATGCCCACTTCGTTGCAGAGCAGGTTGGCGTATTGCAGGGCCTCCAGATCGCCGACTCCGTTGGCCGCGCCCAGGGCCCAGGCGGCCTCGTATTCCAGGCCGCCGGAGGCGCCCCAGTATTCCGGCTTGTTGACCACGGTGAAGTGGTTCTGGTCGATCTGGGAGATGCGGCCGCAGGCGATGGTGCAGCCGAAGCAGGCGGCGTTGGTGACCAGGTGCTGCTTGCCGTCGGTGGGCCGCTTCTCGTACATGGCCTCGGCGGAAATCTTGCCTGCGGACTCGAACTGCACGTCCCGGTGGTTGCGGGTGGGCAGGGCACCGATCTCGTTGATCACGTTCATCAGCACCTGGGTGCCGTACTTGGGCAGGCCGGCGCCGGTGACGCCGTTCTCGGCCAGGATCTTCTTCTTCTCGGTGGTGACCTTGAGGAATTCCTTGAAGTCCTTGATGCCGGAAAGCCCCTTGGTACCACGGATCGCCACCGCCTTCAGGTTCTTGGAGCCCATCACCGCGCCCACGCCGGAACGGCCGGCGGCCCGGTGCAGGTCGTTCACCACGCAGGCATAGAGCACCGCGTTCTCGCCGGCCTGGCCGATGGAGGAGACGCGGATCTGCGGGTCCTGGTGGGCGGCCTTGATGGCCTCCTCGGTGTGCCAGGTGGACTGGCCCCAGAGGTGGGACGCGTCGCGCAACTCGGCCTGGTCGTTTTCCAGATAGAGGTAGACCGGCTTGGGCGACTTGCCCTCGAAAATGATCATGTCCCAGCCGGCGAATTTCATCTCGGCGCCAAAGAAGCCGCCCGAGTTGGAGCAGGCGATGGCGCCAGTGAGCGGCCCCTTGGTGACCACCGTGTAGCGGCCGCCGGTGGAGGCCATGGTGCCGGTTAGGGGGCCGGTGGACATGATGAGTTTGTTCTCCGGGGAGAGGGGATCCACCTTGGGATCGATCTCTTCCACCAGGTATTTGCTGGCCAGGCCCCGGGAGCCCAGGTAGTCCATGGCCCATTCCATGTTGAGGGGTTCCGGCGTGCAGGTGCCGGCGGTCAGGTTCACGCGCAGGATTTTTCTGTTCCAAGCCATGATCGTCTCCTTCTCAAAGCACGGCGGCGTTGGCGCGGCCGGCCCAGGCGCGCATCCGGTCGAGACCGGTCCAGTCGGCGTCCACGTAGGTGATGGCGCCGGTGGGGCAGGCCTTGGCGCATTCGGGATCGCCGCCGCACAGATCGCATTTCTGCACTTTGCCCACGTCGGCCATGTAGTTGATGGTGCCGAAGGGGCAGGCGATGGTGCACACCTTGCAGCCAACACAGGTAGCTTCCAGCACGATCTTGGCGCCGGTCAGTGAATCCATCTTGATGGCTTCCACCGGGCAGGAATGCAGGCACCAAGCTTCCGAGCATTGAGTGCAGGTGTAGGGCACCTTGCGGCCTTCATGTTCGAAGCTGAATACCTTGATGCGGGACTTGGACGGGTTGATGGCCCCGGTGTGCTCGTAGGAGCAGGCCATTTCGCACTGCAGGCAACCCGTGCACTTGACCGGGTCGATATAGAGAGACTTTTGCATGACTCCTCCTCGCTCAACAACTGATGGCTGGCATTGCGGATAACTGCGCGGTTTCTTCGACCACTCCCCTTTGATCATTGTTAAAAGAATTTCGGGTAATAACAAGGGAAATTGATCAAGTTTCTTTGTCGAAGCCTGTTCGCTCCCAAGTGCCGATGTGCTGTTTGATATTGGTCAAGAATTCCCGCCATCGAGAAAGTCCGTTTGACACCTGGAAACACATTTAATACATTCATATCTGAAATGCGTTTGCCGTGAATCGCGATGCGTTTCGTGTTGAATCCCCCCTGGTTGCCCTGAGCCATCGGGTAAGCAGGTCGGGATTGTTGGCCGCGCACATGCACCGGTGTGGCTGACATCCTCCTCCTCTCTTCACCCCGGCCAATCACCGGGGTTTTTTTTTGCCCTCCGGCCATTGAGAATGGGGGCATGCCACCCGCTTTGACCCCAGCCATCCTGGCCTTTCTGGAACATGAGGGTTCCCGAGTGCCGGATTTCTCCGGCTGCTTGGTCCTGGTGCCCCATCATCATGCCGGCTTGGCCTTCCGCCAGGCGCTGAGCGCGGCCCTGCCGGGCCAATATCTATTGCCTCCCCGGCTGCTGACGCTGCCTGAGTTGGCGGCAGAGGCTGATCTGGATACTCAGCCGGAGGCCGATTGCGTACGGCTGGCCCAACTCCGGGATTTCCTGGAAGGCACGGGCCAACTTCAGAAAGAATCCTTCTGGGATGCGGCACAGGAACTCCTGGTCCTGGTGACCGAGCTGGATGGACTGGAGGCGGCCGAAGCGGCATTGATGCGAATTGTTCCCGGCTCGAACCGTTATCTTTCCATCGAAGCGGGCATCGCCCAGGCGGTCTGGCGCGTGTTCAGCAAGAGCGGCACCCCTGGGCGGGCAAGGGTTCATGCCCGGCGGCTTGCCTGGCTGGCCGAGCGGGTAGTCCAGCCCTTGTACACCTTGAGCCTGGGTGCGATGACCGGGCAGGAACGGGCTTTCCTGAAGCATTGGCAAATTCGCGCCCCGGTGATCGATCTGCCAGCTCCGCCCGGCTATCCGGAACGGCAGGCACTGTTGAATGCCGTCTGGGAAGAAAGTGAGATCCCACTTCCGGAACGTGCCCGCCGTTTTTTCGCTGGCCATAGCGACAACCCTCTCGGTCATGCAGTCGTCTTGCTCTCCGCGGCTGGCCTGGAAGCCGCCGCCCGGGCGGCGGAACAGACCCTGCTGGACTGGCTGAATTCCGGCATGCGCAACATCGCCCTCATTGCCCTGGACCGGCTCGTGGCCCGGCGTCTACGCGCCTTGCTGGAGCGACGTGGCATCCTGCTCCAGGACGAAACCGGCTGGGCATTCTCCACGGCTTCGGCCAGCCACGCAGTGGAATGCTGGCTGCGTGTGGCGACGGGCGATGCCTGGTTCCGGGATCTGCTCGATATTCTGAAATCCCCCTTCGTATTCGCCGATGCCGGCGACCTGCGTCTCCAGGCCGCCCATGAGTTGGACGATGCCTTCCGCCGTCACGGCGCGCCGGACGGACTGGCCGGACATCTGGATCTGGCTCGGCGCGAGGGACTGCATGCCGCCCATGTCCTGCTCAAGCGCATCGAGCGGGCCGGAGCAGGTTTCAACCGGGGCCGCCAGTCCTTGCATGAATGGACCCGCCGCCTGCTCGACTCCCTGGCAACCCTGGCCGCCGACGCTCCCCTGCGCGCCGATCCGGTGGGGCGCCAGTTGTGGCGGCTGCTGGATCGCCTGGCCCAGGAAAGTTCCGGTCACGAAACGCGCTACAGCCTGGCGGACTGGCGCCTCTGGCTATTCATGCATCTGGAGCGGACCACTTTTCAGGACGATACGGTATCCAGCCCCTTGCGCCTGACCCACTTGGCTGCCGCCCATACACGGGAATTTGAAGGCGCCATTCTGCTGGGTGTCGGTGCCGCCCATCTGCCGGGGCCGGCGTCCTCGGGTATCTTCAACGATGCAGCTCGCCTGCAACTTGGACTGCCAGGCGCGGAGGCGCGGGAACAGGATTTGCGCGCGGCTCTGGCCGACGTCATGGCGCGTACACCCCGCGTGGCCCTGGTCTGGCAATCTGAGCAACAAGGCGACCCGGCGCCTCTTTCCCCATGGCTGGTGCACTTGGATGCCTTTCACCGGGCAGCCTGGGGAGGCAGTTTGGTGACCCGTTACGAGCCGGCGCCAACGCTCGATGATCCGCTCGGGTCTGGGCAGGCCGCTCCCATGCTGTACCCGGTGGCGGAAACCATACCGCAACGCCTGAGCGTGAGCGCCTGGCAAAGTCTGGTGGACTGCCCATACCAGTTTCACGCGCGCCATTTGCTCAAGCTCAACGAGCGGGACGAAGTGCCGGAGGAAATGGACAAGGCTGATTACGGCAGCCTGGTGCATCGCATCCTGGCCCGCTTTCACACTGACCATCCCAATTTGGACGAGGCGATGGCCGGACCCCTGGAAGCCGAGTTGCGCGCACTCAGCCGGCAGGTGTTCGCCGAAGCCGAGGCGAGGAGCTTTCTAGCCACTGTCTGGCGGCTTCGCTGGGAGCGACGTATCGAGTCTTACCTCGATTGGGCGTTGCAGAGAGCGCGCGACGGCTATCGTTTCCAATCTGCGGAGGCCCCGCTTGCCCGTGAAGTGGCATGGGGTGAGGGCAAGCTCACGCAACTCCACGGCCGGGCCGACCGCCTGGACGAGAAGGACGGCGGCACGGCCCTTCTCGACTACAAAACCCAGTCTCGTCAGACCCTCCGAAACAAGCTCGCCGCCGATGGCGAGGATGTCCAACTCACCGCCTATGCCTGGCTGGCGGATGCGGTGGAAGCGGGTTTCGTCAGCGTGGACGCCGACAAGGTGGAAACCCTGGATTGGCCGGAGGGCTTGCCCGAAGCCGCCCAGGCCGAGGCGGCGCGCCTGCGCGACGTGCTGGCCGGCCTGGCCGAAGGCAGCCCCCTGCCGGCCCAAGGCGCGCCCAATACCTGTTCCTGGTGCGAGATGAGGGGGCTTTGCCGACGCGAGTATCAGGACCTGTCTCAGGCATAATCCGCCGGTTTGTTTGTACCAGGCACCCCCCACCGAAGGAGACATAATGAAGATCGAAACCATCGCCGTGCACGGCGGCTACAGCCCGGAACCCACCACCAAGGCGGTGGCGCCGCCCATCTACCAGACCACGTCCTACGCCTTCGATTCCACCCAGCACGGCGCCGACCTGTTCGACCTGAAGGTGGCGGGCAACATCTACACCCGCATCATGAACCCCACCACCGACGTGCTGGAAAAGCG
>CAZEOR010000165.1:0-6568 GCA_964513695.1 uncultured Thiobacillus sp. | reverse complement strand
GAGTACGGCTACACCTGCAACATGCTGCGTCTGGTGGAGCACGTCGCCAAGTAAGGCCGTAGGGTGGGTTAGCCGCGCGAGCGGCGTAACCCGCCAATAGCGTCATGGTGGGTTACGGCCTTCGGCCTAACCCACCCTACGCCCGAACAACCTGAGCTGTAAGGCATAGGCCCCCTTATTCCTTACCGCTTAACTCTCCAAGGAGCACAACAATGGCCAAATTCCTCCGCATGACCGACCTGGACCTGAAGGGCAAGCGCGTCTTCATCCGCGCCGACCTGAACGTGCCCGTCAAGGAAGGCAAGGTCACCTCCGACGCCCGCATCACCGCCTCCATGCCAACCATCGAGCACGCCATGAAGGCGGGCGCCAAGGTCATGGTCACCTCCCACCTGGGCCGTCCCACCGAAGGCGAGTGGACCGAGGAAGTGTCCCTGAAGCCCGTGGCCGATGTCATGGCCGCCAAACTGGGCAAGCCGGTGCGCCTGATCAAGGATTGGGTGAACGGCGGCTTCGACGTTGCCGAGGGCGAAGTGGTCCTGCTGGAAAACTGCCGCGTCAACAAGGGCGAGAAGAAGAACGTCGAGGACACCGCGCGCAAATACGCCGCCCTGTGCGATGTCTTCGTCATGGACGCCTTCGGCACCGCCCACCGCGCCGAGGCCTCCACCTACGGCATCGCCCAGTACGCCCCCACCGCTTGCGCCGGCAAGCTGGTTTCCGAGGAACTGGAAGCCCTGGACAAGGCCCTGGCCAACCCGGCCCGCCCCATGGTCGCCATCGTCGGCGGTTCGAAAGTGTCGACCAAGCTGACCGTGCTGGAAGCCCTGTCGGAGAAGTGCGAACAACTGGTGGTCGGCGGCGGCATCGCCAACACCTTCCTCGCCGCCACCGGCAAGAACGTCGGCAAGTCCCTGTGTGAAGCCGACCTGATCCCCACCGCCCAGGCCCTCATCACCAAGATGACCGCGCGCGGCGCCACCATCCCCATCGCCGTGGACGTGGTCTGCGGCAAGAAATTCGACGCCGCCGAGCCCGCTGTCGCCAAGGCCGCTGATGCCGTGGCCGACGACGACATGATTTTCGACATCGGCCCCAAGTCCGCCCAGGAACTGGTGGACATCATCATGAAGGCAGGCACCGTGGTGTGGAACGGCCCCGTGGGCGTGTTCGAATTCGACCAGTTCGGCGAGGGCACCAAGGCCATCGCCATGGCCATCGCCAACACCAAGGCTTTCACCCTGGCCGGTGGCGGCGACACCATCGCCGCCATCCAGAAGTACGACATCTATGACAAGGTGTCCTACATCTCCACCGCCGGCGGCGCCTTCCTGGAATACCTGGAGGGCAAGGTTCTGCCCGCCGTGGACATCCTGGAAAAGCGGGCCGCGAAGTAACCCCAGCAAGCAACGCAAAAAGGAAACAGGGGTTCGGGAAAATCAGCGGGCGTTTCCCGTTTCCCGATTCCCATAAAACATGCTTCGTAGAACCAAAATCGTCGCGACGCTCGGTCCCGCCTGTTCCGATCCCAAGGTACTGGACAAGATGATCGAGGGCGGGGTGGACGTGGTCCGCCTCAATTTCTCCCACGGCAGTGCCGAGGAACATCAACAACGCTGTGAACTGGTGCGTTCCCTGGCCAAGACCCGCGGGCGCGCTGTTGGCGTGCTGGTGGATCTGCAAGGCCCGAAGATTCGCATCGGCAAATTCAAGGATGGCAAGATCAGCCTGAAACCGGGCGACAAGTTCATCTTCGATGCCGGCTGCGAACTGGGTGACCAGACTCGTGTCGGCCTGGACTACAAAGAACTGGTCAAGGACGTGGCGCGGGGCGCCACGCTGTTGCTGGATGATGGCCGTATCGAGATGTGGGTCGAGGAAGTCCATGGCGACGAAGTCCACTGCAAAGTCGTGCAAGGCGGCGTGCTGTCCAATAACAAGGGCATCAACCGCAAGGGTGGCGGGCTTTCCGCCGCCGCGCTGACCGAGAAGGATATCGAGGACATCAAGACCGCCGCCGCCATCAAGGCGGATTACCTGGCGGTTTCTTTCCCGCGATGTGCCGCCGACATCCAACAGGCTCGTGAAATCCTGCGTGCAGCGGGTGGCAAGGCCTGGATCGTCGCCAAGATCGAACGGGCTGAAGCCATTGAAGCTCTGGAAGAAATCATCGCCGCCTCCGACGCAATCATGGTGGCGCGCGGCGATCTGGGCGTGGAAGTGGGTGACGCCGCCGTGCCGGCCCTGCAGAAGCGCATGATCCGGGCCGCCCGTGACCAGAACAAGGTGGTGATCACCGCGACCCAGATGATGGAGTCGATGATCGAAAGCCCCATCCCGACCCGGGCCGAAGTATCCGACGTGGCCAATGCGGTGCTGGATGGGACTGATGCCGTCATGCTGTCCGCAGAAACCGCCGCCGGCAAATACCCGATCGAGGCCATCTCGGCCATGCATCGAGTCTGCCTGGAGGCGGAAAAAGAATACGACTCCATGGACAGCCATCGCCTGTTCAAGTTGGGTTTCCTGCGCGTGGACGAGGCCATCGCCATGTCCGCCGCGTTCACCGCCCAGCATCTGAACGTCAAGGCCATCGCCGCCATGACCCAGTCCGGCTCCACCGCCCTTTGGATGTCCCGCATCAGCACCCACGTGCCCATCTACGCCTTGACGCCTGAAGTTGAAACCCGTAGAAAAGTGACTCTCTTTCGGGGCGTTTACCCGGTAAATTTCAAGCCTTCCACCAACGAACGGGATCAATTGCTGACCGAGGCGGAAGATGAACTGCGGCGACGCGGCGCGGTGCGTAACGGCGACCTGATCCTGCTCACCATCGGTGAGCCGATCGGAAAGCCCGGTGGCACCAACACCATGAAAATTGTTCGCGTCGGCGAACACAAAAAAGCCTGATATCACTCAACTCAATAGGAGAAACAAGATGGCTCTGATTTCCCTTCGTCAGCTTCTCGACCACGCCGCCGAGCATGGTTACGGCCTGCCCGCTTTCAACGTCAACAACATGGAACAGGTCCAGGCCATCATGCAGGCCGCCGCCGCCACCGACAGCCCGGTGATCCTGCAAGGTTCCGCCGGCGCCCGTTCCTATGCCGGCGAGCCCTTCCTGCGCCACCTGATCCTGGCCGCCATCGAGTCCTACCCCCAGATCCCCGTCTGTATGCATCAGGACCACGGCGCTTCCCCCAGCATCTGCTTCCGCTCCATCCAGTCCGGCTTCAGCTCCGTGATGATGGACGGCTCTCTGGGTACCGACGGCAAGACCCCCTCCACCTACGAATACAACGTGGACACCACCCGTCACGTGGTGGAACTGGCCCATGCCTGCGGCGTGTCCGTGGAAGGTGAACTGGGCTGCCTGGGTTCCCTGGAAACCGGCAAGGCCGGCGAGGAAGACGGTCATGGCGCCGAAGGCGTGCTGGACCACTCCGCCCTGCTGACCGACCCCGACGAGGCCGCCGACTTCGTCAAGAAGACCCAGGTGGACGCCCTGGCCATCGCCATCGGCACCAGCCACGGCGCTTACAAGTTCACCCAGAAGCCCACCGGCAAGGTGCTGCGTATCGACCGCGTGCGTGAAATCCACGCCCGCATCCCCAGCGTGCACCTGGTCATGCACGGCTCCTCCTCCGTGCCGGAAGACTGGCTCGCCATCATCAACAGCTACGGCGGCGGCATGGGTCAGACCTACGGCGTGCCCGTGGAAGAGATCGTGGAAGGCATCAAGAACGGCGTGCGCAAGGTGAACATCGACACCGACCTGCGCATGGCCTCCACCGGCGCCATCCGCAAGCACCTGGCCGAGAACACCGCCAACTTCGACCCGCGCAAGTTCCTGAAGGAAGCCACCAAGGGGATGAGCGGCATCTGCAAGGCCCGCTACGAAGCCTTCGGCGCCGCCGGCATGGCCAGCAAGATCGGCAAGATCTTCAACCTGGAAGACATGCAGAAGCGCTACGACAAGGGCGAGCTGGACGCTAAGGTCAACTGATCCAGGCTCGACCCAAAACCGCGAGAGACCAACACTCGCGGTAACATTCGAGGGCGGCGAGGGAGGATTCCCCGCCGCCCTTTTCCATTGCGGACCCCATCATGACAGACGCCCTGTTCGAAACCTCCATCAAGTCCCTCCCTCTCCTGCACAGGGGCAAGGTGCGCGACATCTATGCCATCGATGACCAGCGCATGCTGATCGTCACCACGGACCGCCTGTCCGCCTTCGACGTGATCCTGCCCACGCCCATCCCCGGCAAGGGCAAGGTGCTCACGGCCGTGGCAGATTTCTGGTTCGCGAAGCTGGCCCACATCCTGCCCAATCAGCTCACCGGCGACTCGCCCGAGTCGGTGGTCGCGCCGGAGGAACGGGATCAAGTGGCGGGACGCTCCGTTGTGGTCAAAAGGCTCAAGGCCCTGCCGGTGGAGGCCATCGTGCGGGGTTATCTGGTGGGCAGCGGCTGGGCGGATTATCAAAAGACCGGCAGGGTATGCGGCATCCCCTTGCCGGCCGGCCTGAAGCAGGCGGATCGCCTGCCCAAGCCCGTGTTCACGCCCTCCACCAAGGCCGCCGTCGGCGCCCACGACGAAAACATCGATTTCGCCCAGTGCGAGACCCTGCTAGGCGCGGATGTCGCCGCACGGGTGCGGGATGCCGCCGTCGACCTTTACCAGGCGGCGGCGGAATATGCCCTCACCCGGGGCATCATCATCGCCGACACCAAGTTCGAGTTTGGTCTCGACGCGGCCGGCACCCTGACCCTGATCGATGAGGTGCTGACGCCCGATTCCTCCCGTTTCTGGCCCGCCGACCAATACCGGGTGGGTGAGAATCCCCCCAGCTACGACAAGCAGTACGTGCGGGATTGGCTCACGGCTTCCGGCTGGAACAAGCAGCCCCCTGGTCCGGAGCTTCCCGCTGATGTGGTCGCGCGCACCGCCGAGAAATACCGGGAAGCCTTGCGCTTGTTGACGGGCTGATTCACTGCCAATCCTCTCGGCGGATGCCGATCGGGGGATTTCCACACCTTCGCGGGCCGCTCAAACGCAGGCCAGTAGTACTTTTTCAGCCTAAAGAAGCAGCGCCTCCTGCCGATACATACCAGACATCACCCAAGCCGTTGCCTGGTCGAGGCAAGGGGGGGTGGTCGAACTCTTCCGGTGGATAAGCTGAGGAAAAGCACTATGCGAGTGAACATGCCAGTGACAGGCGTCGAACGCCAGATGCGGGATGGGGAAACCATTGTTTCCACCACGGATACGCGCGGCGTCATTACCCACGTCAATGACACCTTCGTCGCGATCAGCGGTTTCAGCCGCGATGAGTTGATGGGCGCGCCGCAAAATATCGTGCGCCACCCGGACATGCCCGCCATCGCCTTCAAGGATCTCTGGGACACCATTCAGGCCGGCCGGCCCTGGGTCGGACTGGTCAAGAACCGCTGCAAAAATGGCGACCATTACTGGGTCGAGGCCCACGTCACGCCAATCCGGCAGAGTGGTCAGATCACCGGTTATTTGTCGGTCCGACGCAGGCCCAATCGGGACCAGATCAACCAAGCTGAGACGCTCTATCGGGCCGTAAACGAAGGGAAGGTCAAATCCCTGCACCCCGCCAGCCTATTAAGCCGCCTCAACAACCTCAGCATCAAGGCCCGCTTCTTCGGCATCATGGCTTGGTTTGTCACGATGATTCTGGTCGGAACCGCGATCGGCATGGGCGGTGTCGCGATGAGCAACCGGGACATGGAGGTGATCTACAAGGAAGGCATGGCCGAGACCGACAAGATCAACCGTGTCATGGTGCTGATGCGTGAAAACCAGATGCAAGCGGCTTTGGCGCTGCAACACGATCCCGCTAATCAGGTCAGCGCCTTGCATGATCATGGACTGGATACCCATTTTTCAGTGATTGCCAAGAATCGCCAGGAAATAAGCCAGTTGGTCGACCAGTACGCGGGTGGCGATCACCCTGCCGATGAACGCCAAGCCATCAACCAGTTCGTTGCGGCTCGGGATGACTTCGTCAATAACGGATTGGCGCCCTTGGCGGCGGCGATAAAAGCGAACAATTACCGGGAAGGGGCGCGCGTCCTGAACCAGGAGTTGAACCCGAAATTCAATGCTGCATTCCTACTGGCGGAGAAGCTTCACAGCACAATCCGGGCAGAGTCTGAAGCGCACTATCAGGATTCGATTTCCCGGTTCAACCTGATCCGATTGGTGGGCTTCATCGGTATGGGCATTGGCATCATCCTGGCGCTTGTGCTTGGCTGGTTGCTCATCCGTTCGATCATCCGCCCGCTTGATCGGACTATTGGTGTCTTCCATCGCATCAGCGAAGGTGATTACGAAAACGAAATTCTTATCGAACGCCACGATGAGGCTGGCAAGGTTCTGGAAGCGCTGGAATCTATGCAGACCAAGCTGGGCTTCGACGTGGCCGAGGCGAACCGCATCGCCAACGAGAGCTTGCGCATCAAGATCGCCCTGGACAACGTTTCGGCCAACGTCATGGTTGCGGACATCCACCGCAACATCATCTACATGAACCGAGCGG
>CAZEOR010000164.1:0-6599 GCA_964513695.1 uncultured Thiobacillus sp. | reverse complement strand
TTGGTTTCGAAAAGGGTCAGGAACTTGGTGCGTTCCCTTTCACTCGCCGCCGCCAGCCGGGCAGTCCGGCGCATCACCGTGATCGCCACCAAACCCGCCACCAGCAGGGCCACAATGCCCAGGCCGATCATCAACCAGCGGGTTCGAGCGTAATCGGCACTGGCCTCCTCGGTTGCCAGGCGGGTCATGTCCCGCTGGATCTGTATCAGGCTGTCCAGCTCTGTCACCAGTTGCCTTTGCAGGGGAATGCCTTCGCGCTGGAGCTCGTTGAAGGCCAGGAAGGTATAGCCTTCCACCGCCAGATCCACAGTACGCACCATCAAGGGCTGATTGGCCCGTGTCAGGCGGTCGATACGGCCCAGAACAGCTATTTCCTGGGGACGTTTGATCAGTTTGTCCAGTTCCAGCCGAACCCTCTGGTAGGCCGAGCCGTAGCTGTAGAAACGCAGCATCTCCTGGTCTTTTTCGAAGGCGTCGCTGCTCACCACGATGGTCAACATGGATATGGCCCGATCGCGCAGGATGTCGCGCATCTGGTTGGCCAGACGCGTCTTCACGCTGTTTTCTTTGACGATGGATTCGAGATGGGCGTTGGTGGCCGCCAACTGATGCAGGCCCACCAGGGTGAGCGCCATGATCAGCGCCAGTGCCAGGCCGAATCCGGCGCCGACGGTGGACATGAGCTTGCGGGGCAGTTGGACGATTCGTGTGGGCATGGGATTTTCGCGGCTGGGATGCGGCCATGTTAGCGCGGCGCGGTGCATGGCGCGTATGGGATGAAATGCCCAGTCAGCCTCTTATTCAGCTGATGGTTTGCAGTGGCAAACACGCATCAAATGCTGATCTTCATGGGCTGGGACGCTCATGGCCACGGTGCACAATAAATATAAGCGTATCCTAATATTTACCAAGTCATAGAGATGCCGCAAAAGGACGTGCTTGGAGGAGTGGAACAATGTTTTGCTTGATATGGAGCCCATCATGGAGCCACTTTCTACCTACGTCCTGTACTACATCGTCGCCGCCTTCACCACGATCGGCTTGGCCGGCACCGTCGTGTCAATGTTGGTTGTCCGTGAAGCGTATGCCTTGATCCAGAAACATCAATCCCGGAGCTGATCCGGTCGGAGAACTCCCGCAATCCGCGCGATTCAGCGAGCAAAGAAGGGCTGGCACCTTGGTGTTTGGCGTGGCCGGTGCCTTTGGGTGACTGCCGCTCCGAGGCAGCCGGATGGGCGCAAATTCAATCGGGTTTGCGATTCCGTCTTGCCCGGAGGACTAAAGTCGACCGGATTCGTGCCGTTCATGTTGGCAATAGTTCCATCCGGAAATTGTCATGAACGTGAACGTGGATCTGCGGCAGGCCATCTATGCTCTGTCCGATGCCCTTGATCTGGTCGGCGTCAACGATTTCTTCCACGGCAAGCGGGTCGGCCTCATGGCCGTGGAGATGGCTCGCGGCATGGGCCTCGATACCGCATGGCAGGATGAGTTGTTCGACACCGGCCTGCTGCACGACTGCGGCGTCTCCTCCACCGCCATGCACCGGAGCCTGGTGGAGGAGATGGACTGGTCCGGTTCCCAGGGCCATTGCGAATGGGGATACAGCCTGCTCGCCGGTTTTTCCCACTTGGCCCATCTGGCGCCGGCGGTGCTCTATCACCATACCCACTGGAACGACTTCGCGCGCCTGGACATCGATCCGGAAATCGCCCGCAAGGCCAACCTGATCTTCCTCGCGGACCGGGTCGACGCCCTCGCCGCGCCCCACTACGGACCGGAACTGCTGCTGCACAAACAGGCCATCCGCGACACCCTGGCCGGCTTCAGCGGCAGCATGTTCGAGCCCTATCTGGTGGAAGCCTTCCTGGACATCTCCCGGGCCGATGCCTTTTGGCTCATCCTTGAACCGCGCCACATCCAGAATTTCCTCGGCGAGATGCTGCACCACGGCCTGCCGCGCACGCTGAGTTTCCCCGAACTGCGCCAGATGGCCCGGCTGTTTTCCCATGTGGTGGACGCCAAGAGCCCCTTCACCGCCGCCCACTCCCAGGGTGTGGCCCGCCTGGCCCGGTTGCTGGCCGAACTGGACGGCCAGGACGCGGACACCCGTGACAAGCTGGAAATCGCCGGCTTGATGCACGACCTGGGCAAACTCCAGGTGCCGGACGAAATCCTCGACAAGCCCGGTCCCTTGACCGTCAGCGAGCGCCTGATCATGAACCGCCACAGCTTCGAGACCTACCAGATACTGCGCCGCATTCCCGGCCTGGAAGAGGTGGCGGCCTGGGCCGCCTACCACCACGAAACCCTGGATGGCGGCGGCTACCCCTACCGGCTGCGCGCCGGTGGCCTGCCCCGGCCGGCGCGGCTGCTGGCGGTGGCCGACGTGTTCCAGGCCATGGCCCAGAACCGTCCGTACCGCGATTCGGTGCATCCCGCGCAAATCCTCGACCTGCTCAACCAACGGGCGCGTGACGGCCAGCTGGATGCCGGCGCGGTCGCACTGGTGGCGAACAACCTGGATGCCTGCTGGCGGGCGGCGTGCGACGGCGCCAACGAATCCGGCGCGGCTTAGGCGGCGCCTAAGCCGGCATCTACCAGCCCCCGGAAGCCCCGCCCCCGCCGGAACGCCCGCCGCCGGAAGACGACGAGGACGAAGAATCCGATCCGAACGAGGAACCGGAACTCGACGAACGGGGCTCGGGTTTGGTACCTCCCCGGCTCACCGACACCGCGTCCGGATCGAACCAGACCCCGAAAATCTTACGTTTCACGTCGGAGCGCTTGCGCATCCTGAGCAACCGTTCCCTGGCCAGATGGCGCCGATATGCCGAAGCGGACAGGTAGCGCCGCGCCTTCGCCGCGAAGGGCAGGGCGAACAGACCGGCGAACAGCCCGTTCATGCCGATCAGCACCGGCAACATTTCCGGATCGGTGGCGAAGGCGAAGCCGAATACAGCGAAGAACAGGCCGAAGAAGACACCGAAGAAGCCGAACAGGATGAACATCCCCTTGGTCTCCCCGGCCGGCGAGACGGCGCCGGCGCGGCCCTTCGCCCGGCCAAGGCGCCGCGCCGCCAGATACAGGAATGCGGGCAGAAGATTGATGCAGAAGGCGAGCAGGAAGCGGCCGAGAAAAGCGCCCCAGTCGACATCTACCACCTGCTCCGGGGCCGCTCCGTCCGGCGGGGGCGTTGCGCCCGCCAGCGCGATTTCACCCCGGGCCGCCGCGGCCATGGCCTCGAAGCCCTGCATCAGGCCGTCGGCAAAACGGTTCTCGCGGAACGCCGGTTTGTAGATCTCGTCGATCACCCGCTTGCTGAAGGCATCCGTGATGAAGCCCTCCAGGCCGTAGCCCACCTCGATACGCATCTTCCGCTCGGACGGCACGACCAGCACCAGCAGGCCGTTGTCCTTGCCGGCCTGGCCCAGCTTCCAGCGCTCGAAGGTGACCACCGCCGCGTTCTCGATGGAATCCCCTTGCAGGCTTGTTGCCACGTAGACCGCCGCCCAGATGCCGCTGGCCTCACGCAGAACCTTGATGCGTTCGCGCAAGGTGTCCCGATCCCCGGCGCTGAGCTGGCCCGCCTCGTCCAGCACGTCGCCCTGGAAGGCGGGTGACTCGAAAGCCAGGGCCGGCGGGATGGCGGCAAGCAGGCCCGGCAGGATCAGAAACAGCAACAGGAAGCGGCGCAGCGCGGAGGCCATGGCGGTAAATCCCCTTTATGTTTGCCGGAAGTATGCCGCTTCTTCCCGCGTCCGAGGATTCAGCCGGGCAGCGATTTCCGCGCGCCGGAAAAAGCCGTGAACAGGCCCAGGCCGATGAAGGTCAACCCGAGCAACACGCGCCCGCCCCGGCGCGACAGCCGGGAACGCGCCAGCCGGGGCGCCAATGCCCCGGCGGCGAGGGCGTAGAGGCTATCCGTCAGCGCCGCGACGGCCACGAACAGGGCCCCCAGCACCAGTGCCCGCAAGGCCGGGGCCGCGCCGCCGGACATGAACTGGGGCAGGAAGGCCAGGAAGAACACCGCCGTCTTCGGATTCAGCAGCGCCACCACCAGGCCATCCCGGAACACCCGGCCCAGACCCGCCGGCCGCGCCGGCTCGGGCGCGTCAGTCTCGGTCGCCGCGCGCAACGCCCGCGCGCCGAGATAGACCAGATAGGCGGCGCCGGCGTACTTCACCAGATCGAAGGCCAGGGACGACACGCTGAACAGCGCCGCCAGGCCCATGGCCGCCGCCGCCGCGTTGCCCAGGTTGCCCAGCGCCACCCCCGCCACCGAAGCCAGGCCGTGGCGCCGCCCCTGCAACAGGCTCCGGCCGACGATGTAGAACACCCCCGGCCCCGGCGTCACCGCCAGGATCAGGCTCGCCGCCAGGAAAGCGAACAGCTGGGCGGGCGGTGGCAGCAGATCCATCAGGGCCGCGGGGCGGGCGCCGGCGCGCCGCCGCCGGGGAGCGGGTCCGCGACGCAGGTATAGACATCCGCCAGTTCCGTCCCGCCCTTGCATTCCCGCGTCGGCACATCGATGTACTGGCAGCCGGGGTAACAGACCTGGGTGAAGCACAGCGCGGTCTTGCCGGCGAAGGCGGGGGTGCAGCGCTCGGCCTCCGGTTCCTTGCCCGCGGTGCCCCACACCTGGGGCCCGGGGCAGTCGCCCTGGCCCGCCGGCACCCAGGCGCCGGCGTGGGCCGCCGGGAAAATGGAAACGCCAAGGGAAACGCCGAGGGAAAAGATCAGGATTGGAAGGCGCATGGGAAGAGCGGTGTCATGACCCCTATGGTTCTCAACTTGTCGGCACATTGCAACTGCCCGAAGATGGCATCCCGCCATCCCGCCACCCTGACGATGAGCCACTGGGAAGAAAAATACCGCGCCAGCACCACGCCCTGGGACCGGGGCGAAAGCAGCCCCGCCCTGCACGAATGGCTGGCCTCGGGCGTGTTGCGCCCCGGCGCTGTGCTGATCCCCGGTTGCGGCCGCGGCCACGAGGCGCTGGATCTGGCCCGGGCGGGCTTCCAGGTCACCGCCCTGGACATCGCCCCCACGGCACTGAAGCTGCTCCAGGCACAACTGGACCGGGCCGGCCTAAGCGCGGAACTGGTCTGCGCCGACGCCCTGGACTGGCACCCGGCGGCACCCTTCGACGCCATTTACGAACAGACCTGCCTGTGCGCCCTGGACCCCGGCCACTGGCCCGACTACGAACGCCAACTGCACGCCTGGCTCAAGCCCGGCGGCCTGCTCTGCGCCCTGTTCATGCAGACCGGCCGCGCCGGCGGACCGCCCCACCACTGCGGCCTGCCGGACATACGCGCGCTGTTCCGCGAGGACAGATGGACCTGGACGGAACAGCCCCACCAGCAGGTGCCCCATCCAGACGGCATCTTCGAGTACACAGCGGTGTTGGGGCGGCGTTAGAACGACGGGAAAGATTCGGGGTGGTAGCCGAGCCGGGGTGTGTTGGATTCAATGGCCGGCCACTGCGGAGGAAACTTGCCTTGATGCTCGTTGCAGCAATTAATCCGAGGCCCCTTATAGGTAGCCCCATACGACTTAAGTGATCAGGTTGTCTTCCATCATCGGCGGATGAATAATCGGTTGCACCGATCGCAACCACGGGGACTACCATGTCTTCAACCTTGGGTATCAAACTGGATGACGCCACCAGGGAACGCTTGAAAACCGTGGCTTCAGGCCTTGACCGGGCCCCTCATTGGGTCATCAAGACCGCGTTGATCGAGTTCCTGGATCGGGAAGAGACCGCCCTCAGGGAACGACTGGAAGACGAAGCGCGCTGGGCGCGCTACCAGGAAACCGGCCAAGCCATTCCCCAGGAGCGGGTCATGCAATGGCTCGACGCCTTGGCCGAGGGACGGCGGGAACCGTGCCCCGAGTAGTCTGGCTGCCTGAGGCGCTGAGGGACATCCTGCGCCTCAACGATTTTCTCGCCGAGAAGAACCCCCAGGCGGCACGCAACGCTGTGCTCTGCATCCAGGCCGCCGCCCGGCAACTGGAATCCTTTCCCGAGATCGGCAAACCCTTGGGCGATGGACGGAGAGAATTGTTCACCGCCTTTGGGGCGGGTGCCTATGTGTTGCGCTACCGGCTGGAGGAAAACGGCCAGCCCGTGGTCATCCGGGTCTGGCATACGCGGGAGTGGCGGGAAAGCTGATCTGCTCGGCTCACCCGACCAGATTGAAGAGGCAGATGGCGGCGCGTAAAGCGAGCCTGGCCGTACGCAGTAACAGCAGCAAATCTAGCGGGTTGAAGTCCCGTCCGGGAGTTGTCCGTACGCCCTGGTAGCATGAGGAAGCGGCGTCGCGGCGACGCGGGGTCGTGAGTTTCCTTCCAGCAAGAGAGCAGGCCGTAACGCAAGTGAACCCATGAGTAGCCTCGTAAACAAAGCAGGAGAAGCCGACCCCGTGGTCAGAGGGGGAAGGCCGCTGGATGGGCGCTGGAACAACGGAAGCAGACAATAGGACAGACAATAGAACAGACAATAGAACGACAATAGGGGACAGACCACGGTTTCGTTAGTCATCAAACAACTCCTCCGACTCCGGTGCAGCCACCCGACTCGGTCTCCCTGATTT
>CAZEOR010000163.1:0-6651 GCA_964513695.1 uncultured Thiobacillus sp. | reverse complement strand
TTTCCTCGGCGGGCTGGAATATGAACACCACGGTGCCGTCGAAATTCGGGTGGTTGGCCAGATATTCGGCCGCTCCCAGCAGCATGGCGGTGTGGCCGTCGTGGCCGCAGGCGTGCATGCGGCCGTCGTGGCGTGAGCGGTGGGGGAACAGGTTCTGTTCCAGCACCGGCAAGGCGTCCATGTCGGCGCGCAGGGCGATGGCTCGGGGGCTGGAACCCCTGTGCAGCACGCCCACCACACCAGTGCCCGCCAGGCCGCGATGAATTTCGATGCCCCGCGCCTGGAGGAAAGCAGCCACCTTGTCGCTGGTGCGGTGTTCGTCGAATGCCAGTTCCGGATGGGCGTGAAGATCATGGCGCAGGGCCACCAGATGCTTCCGGTTGGCCTGAATCAGGGGCAGGGCTTTCATGTCAGTTCATTCCCGGGATGGCCTGTTTGGTGACGGCCACAGCCGCGATGTAGGCGAACACGCCCAACGCGGCGATGAAGGCCTTGATTCGGATCGACTTGGTCTTGCCCCGCTTGAGCGCAATGGAGCCCAGGCCGATATAGGCCAGCAAGCCAATGATCTTGGCCGATAGCCAGGGTTGTCGAATCGGGTTGAATCCGCCCGCCACCAGCATGGCAATGGCCGCGAACAGCAGCAGGCTGTCGTTGACATGGGGCACGATCCTGACCCAGCGATGCTGGAGCCGGGGCGAGTCCGTGACCATCCAGAAGCCGCGCAACAGGAACAGGACCAAAGTGACGTGAACGGTGCCGATATGCAGGCCGCGGAGGACGGCGTAATCCATGGGCAAACAACCTGGGAAAGAAAGAAATATCTTACCCCTGATGGGGTTTCAATAGCCTCCAAGGTCCGGTCGCATGCATCATGGATCAACTTACTGGGGCTGATACCCTCGCTCGATCGCCGTGACCAGGGTGCGGACATCCTGGGACGTCAGATGTGGATAAGCCTCATGCACGACCCGGTGGGCCAGATAATCCATAGGGCTGTTTGCCCACTCCGTTCCGGAATGGAAGAAGTGGTCGATGCGTCCTCTGACTTCTTCATAGATCGCGCGCAAGTGGGGATGGCGGCGGCGCTCGTTGTGATAGGCGCCCTGATCGTCGATACACATTTCCATGGGTAGTCTCCTCGCTCTATGTTCGGCGTTCGGGGCAGTGTCTATCCGCCCACTGGTTTCATTCTAGCCACTCAAACGATGGATTGAAGGATCGACTTAAGCGACCGCCCCATCCAGATAGCGCCAGGCTCCGTCGATGCGTTCGAAACGGCTTGTTTCTTGCAGCCGGAAGGCCCGGCCACCGATCTTGTAGCGCGCCACGAACTCCACGCTTGCGTGGTCCGCGTCCAGCGTCTCGCACGTCTTGACCTTCAGGCCCAGCCACTTCGGCCGGGGTTCCTGTCTCAGATCCAGGCGGGAAGGCCGGGTTTGAGGATGCCATGTGGCGAGCAGGTAAGCTTCGTTCTCCATGACATAGGCGCTATAGCGGGAACGCATGAGGATTTCGGCGTTGGGCGGGAGAAGTTCGCTTTGTATATATGGGCCGCAGCAATGCTGATATGACAAGCCGGAACAGCATGGGCAGGTTGTGGAAGTGATCGTGGTCATGGGCTTGCTCGACGGTATCGCGCCTAATAAAAAGATGGTTGTCGAAGCGCATAATGCACCGCTTGGCGGTGGCCATGTTCCAGTTCATTTTCTGCCTCCGGGAGCCGATTGCGATGAAAGTCCCCAACCCCCCTTCAATTCGCCCCCAATCCCGATTGCTGTTGCTTCCGGTATTGGTTGTTTTCACCCTGGGCGGATGTGCGACCCAGGAGTTTGTCCACCAGGAGGTTGGCCAGTACGGTGAGCGACTCAGGAACCTGGAGTCCTGGCTCAGCACCATCACACAGGGCATCGATACCAATGCCCATCGCATCATGGAAGCCGAAGCCCGTTTGGATCGAGTTGAACGTACCAGCACTTCTCTGGGGGGCAGATTGGATGAAACCCTCGCGGGAATAGGTGGCGCGAACCTGCGTATCGAGCGCCTGGTGGCGGATCTGCGCACCACGAATCAGCGCATCGAAACCGGCAATCTGGAAATGGCCAAGGCCAATCAGCGGCTTGAAAGCATGGACGTCCGCCTCAATGCCGTTTATCGCCATGCTGAGGGGGCTGTATCCGGGCTGGCGATGGCCGAGAGTCGCATCGGCGCCCTTGAGAAGGGTGTGCCGCAGGCTGCCGTGCCTGGGAAGGCTGCTGGAGAAGCGCTAGCTCTGTCGTCTACGCCATCCGAGCCGGCGCCAGGCGCTTCGGTGTCCTTGACGCCAGTGCGAGTTGCTCTCCCGTGCGAGGCGCAATCAGTGCAATCGGCAAGAGTTATGCAGACAGCGACTGCGACGACTCAGGTCAATGACTCCAATGGCCGACTGGATACCTACGGTGCGATGTTCGCGGAAGTGAATCGGAAACTTGAGCGCCATGGGGATACGCTGACTGCCACCTCCAATCGTCTGGTCGGCCTGGAGGCCGGGTTGGCGGCATCGGGCCAGCGTGGACAGGAACAGGATACTGCCCTCAAGGCGACAAATCAGAGGCTCGGTGAGCTCCAATCCGATCTGGGTCAACTCCGCCGTCAAAGCGAAGCCAATGCCGAAGCCATTTCACAGATCGATAAGCGGGTCATGAATGTGGATTCCGATCTGGAGGCCGCGCGCATTCGGGTTGAAGCCGGCGAGAAGGTGCTGGCGGAGTCCGGCCTGCGCCTGACCATGGTGCAGGAATTGCTCAAGGGCCAGGGAGAACGCCTGTCACGCAACGAGATCGAAGACGGAAAAGTCTCAACCACTGCGTTGGAGGCCTTGGAACGCGCTCGTCTGGCAGGCAAGCTTGCCGAGGGCAAGCTGGTATTCGAAACAACGCTGGCCGATGAAGTGACGAACTTCGGTTTTCAGGATGCCAGGCTCGGCGAGGCGGCGCGGAAGCAATTGAACGAGTTTGCCAGCCGGCTCAAGTCGGAAAACCGGGGCGTGTATATCGAGATACAGGGCCACACCGACAATGTCGGCTCCGCCGATGTGAATATGCGCTTATCGCGGGCACGCGCCGAGGCGGTTCGCGATTACTTGAACAGGGAGGCGGGTATTCCCATGCATCGTCTTGCGGTAGCGGCTTATGGAGAAACCAAACCTGTCGCCGACAACCGTATGCGGGAAGGTCGCGGAAAAAATCGTCGCGTGGTGTTGGTGGTGTTGAAGTAGTTGCGCTCGCTGTCCGCTTTAAGAGCCGAATTGCGCGCCCTTTTTCGATATCGAGTTCTGGTTGCTACGGCTTATCTGCTCTGGGCGAGGCGCCGGTCGCGAAATCGGTTCCTTGCCATCTCCTGCATTTCTGGAGTCATGGCGTTCAGGTTGCGTTGCATTTCCTGATCGGCCAAGCGATGACCGTATTCCTTGGCCAGACTGAACCAATGATGGGCAGCCATGCGATCAAGGCGTTCACCCTTGCGATGCACGAAAAGCTGACCTAGCGCGAAGTAGGCGTCCGCATAACCCTGCTCTGCTGACCGTGCGTACCAGAAAGCGGCTTTGACGTCGTCCCTGGGCAACCCCTGGCCTTCTTCATAAAGCAGGCCCAGAAGATACTGGGATTCCTTGTCACCCTTCACAGCCAACATGTTGAATTCCCGCGCGGCGGTATCGTAATCGCCGCTGGTATAGGCGTTCATTCCCTCATCGAAGCCCGCCCAGGCAGGCGTTGTGCCCATCATGCCGGCCAGCAGGAGCGTCAGAAAGAGTGCGGCTGATGCATTCATGAGTTGAACTCGGTTGGAACCTGGCAATATTAACGACCGCTTATATTTATTTCTTTAAAAAATATTTATCAGGTGCCAATGAATCCGGCCGGCGTTGCTGATTCACGCAGGCAACGGGGGAATATGGTGTTGGAATGACTTTGCTCTCTCAAGCGGAGAGAAGACTGAAATAGTTTTTGCGGGATAGATGGTGCCGACAGTCTGACTCGAACAGACGACCTATCGCTTACAAGGCGATTGCTCTACCAACTGAGCTATGCCGGCTTTTTGAAACGAAATGGCTGGGGCAAGTGCTTGGCGATCCTACTTCACAACACGAAGCTGGGGTTTGCCACGGGGTGGCTGAGGGGGATCCTGGTCGCTGCCGTTCTCCCCGGCTTCCTCGGGGCTCGGAGACGGATCTTCCGCCAAGTCGGGTTCCGAACCAGCCGCGGAGAGCAGGCTCTCGAATCCCATCCCTTCGCCCGTTTCCTTTGCATATATGGCGAGCACATTGCCAACCGGGACTTCGATGGAATGGGAGACGCCGCCGAAGCGTGCGGAAAAAGTGACCCATTCATTGTCCATGTGCATGTTACGTACCGCGCTAGGGCCCACGTTCAGTACGATCTGACCGTCCTTGACATAGCCTTGGGGCACACGGGTACGTGCATCGACGCGAACCGTGAGATAGGGAGTCAGGCTGCTGTCAACGCACCACTCATAAAGGGCGCGTAGAAAATAGGGTTGCTGGGAGATCCCTTGCACCGACCTTCTCACTTGCGCATGGCTTTTTCCACCGGGGTCAGCGCCTCGATGAAGGCTGGCCGGGAGAACAGGCGCTCCGCATATTTCAGCAGGGGGGTGGCCTGCTTGGGCAATTGGATGCCGAAATAGTCCAGGCGCCACAATAAGGGGGCGATGGCTACGTCCAACATGGAATATTCTTCACCAAGCATGTATTTCTGCTTGGTGAAAATGGGGGCGATCTGGGTCAGGTTGTCGCGTACCAGGGTGCGGGCCTTTTCGGCTACCTTGGGCGTTCCATTGACGATGTCACCCAGGTGGGAGAACAGGTCGCTCTCGAAGTTGTGCAGGAACAGCCGGGCGCGGGCGCGCATGACCGGGTCGGCGGGCATGAGCTGGGGATGCGGGAAACGCTCGTCGATGTACTCGTTGATGATGTTGGACTCATACAGGGTCAGATCCCGCTCCACCAGGATGGGTACCCGGCCGTAGGGGTTCATCGCGGCGATTTCGTCCGACTTGTCCTGGAGATCCACATCCTTGATGTCGAAGTCCATCCCCTTTTCGTGCAGGACGATGCGGCAGCGTTGACTGAAGGGGCAGGAAGTCCCCGAATACAGAATCATCATTTAGCGTTCAACCTTCGTGCTCAATGCACGTCTTTCCAAAATTCCTTCTTGAGGTAGAAGGCAACCACGTAAAAAATGCCCAGGAACAGCAACACCGCCAGGCCGATATTCATGCGCGAGCTTTTTGCGGGCTCGCCCATCCAGGCCAGATAGTTAACCAGATCACCAACCAAGGCGTCGTACTCGGCTTGTGTGACTTTGCCAGGTTTGATCAGTTCCAGCCGATCCATGACCTGATGCTCATGGCCTTCGGCATTCTTCTCGGTGCGATAGACCGGAGCCATCTGACCTTGCAGTTCATGCAGGACATGGGGCATGCCGACCTTGTCGAACACCGTGTTGTTCCAGCCGGTCGGCCGGGTGTCGTCGCGGTAGAAGCTGCGCAGGTAGGTGTAGACCCAGTCAGCACCGCGGGAGCGGGTGATCACGGACAGATCGGGCGGCGGTGCGCCGAACCAGGCCTTGGCGTCCTTGGTCCGCATGGCGACGGCCATCGTTTCACCGGGTTTGTCGGCGCCGAATAGCAGGTTGTCCTTGATCTGCTGCTCGGTCAGGCCGAAATCCTGCATGCGGTTGTAACGGCTGTAGCTGGCGCCGTGGCAGTTGAGGCAGTAGTTCACGAAAACCCGTGCGCCACGCTGAAGGGATTCCTGGTCGTGTGCGTTGACCGGGGCCTTGTCCAGATGGACCTCCGCGCCGGAAGCAAATGCGGCCGTGGGAAGGGCGAGAAGCAGGAAAAACAGCTTTTTCATTTCGTCGTCACCCTTTCCGGAACCGGCTTGAAAGAATCATTCCTGGTGTACCAGGGCATCAGCAAGAAGAAGGCGAAATAGATCACCGACAGGCCACGGGCGATCCAGGTGAATAGCGGCGAGGCCGGCAGAATGCCGAGATAGCCCAGGCCGACAAAAGAGATCACAAAGAGGGTCAGGGCAATCTTGAACTTGGGGCCGCGATAACGGATGGATTTGACCGGGGACTTATCCAGCCAGGGCAGGAAGAAGAAGATCAACACAGCCACGCCCATCAGCGCCACGCCGGGGAACTGGGAGCCGAACAGCGGAGGAACTGCCCGCAGGATCGCGTAGTAGGGCGTGAAGTACCACACCGGGGCGATATGCGCGGGGGTCTTCAGGGAATCGGCCGGGATGAAGTTGTTGGCTTCCAGGAAGTAGCCGCCCATTTCCGGGGCGAAGAACACGATGGCGCTGAACACCATCAGGAAGACCACCACGCCCAGGATGTCCTTGACCGTGTAGTAGGGATGGAAAGGGATACCGTCCAGGGGATGGCCGTCCTCGCCCTTGAGCTTCTTGATTTCGACGCCGTCCGGGTTGTTGGAACCGACTTCGTGCAGGGCCACCAGGTGGGCCACCACCAGGCCCAACAGCACCAGGGGCAGGGCGATGACGTGGAAGGCGAAGAAGCGGTTCAGGGTGGCGTCGCCGATAACGTAGTCGCCGCGAATCCAGATGGACAGGTCCTC
>CAZEOR010000162.1:0-6656 GCA_964513695.1 uncultured Thiobacillus sp. | reverse complement strand
CCTCGGACACCGCCTTGTCACCCCGATTCTCCTTGCTGACGCGAAAATGCCGTGCGGCCCTGGCCGCCACCTGGGGCAGGTGGGTGACGCACAGCACCTGACGGCTTCGCCCCAGATCCGCCAGCATGCGGCCGACGATTTCCGCCACGCCGCCACCGATACCTGCATCCACTTCGTCGAACACCAGGGTGGCTGCGCCGGAAACGCCCGAAAGCACGGTTTGCAGCACCAGGCCGACACGGGACAGTTCACCGCCCGAAGCCGTCTTGGCCAGCGGCTTCACAGCCTGGCCGGCATGGGGAGAAACACGGAATTCCACGTCCTCCAGGCCATGGGCGGCGGCTTCGCCGGTCAACAGCGCAATGTCGAAACGCCCCCCTTGCATGGCCAGTTGCTGCATCGCGCCTGAAACCGCCTGGGCGAGTTGGACGGCGGCCTTGGCGCGTTTTTTCGAAAGGGACTCCGCCGCGCGCCGATAGGCGGCTTCCGCCTCAGCCTCCCTTCGAACCAGGGTCGCCAGGTCGGCAGCGGCTCCGAGTTCTTCCAAGTGAGCGCGGGTGGCGGCCAGATATTCGGGGATTTCCTCCGGGCGAATTCGGAATTTGCGCGCGGCGTCCTGCACGGCGACCAGGCGCAGTTCGGCCTGGTTCAAGGCCTCCGGGTCCAGATCCACCCGGTCGGCATAGTGGGCCAGTTCCCGCTCGGCTTCGTGGAGGGTTTCGGCGGCGCTTTCCAACAAGGCCAGGGGCTCGGCCAAGGCCGGGTCGATGGCGGCCAACTCGGCCAACTCGGTGCGCAAGCCGCGCAGCCGGCTCTGCACCCCGGTTTCGTCCGCGTCGAGAACCTCGCAGGCGGACCGCGATCCCGCCACCAGATCGGCGGCATGAGCCAGCCGGCGATGCTCTTCCTGGAGGTTGCTCCAGCCTTCCACCGTAAAATCCAGCGCTCCCAGTTCCTTCACCACCCAGGCCAGACGTTCCCGCTCCACATCCTGTTCACCGGCATGTTGCTGGGCAGACTGACGGCGAATGGCCCATTCGCGCCATTCCCTGAAATAGCGCGTGGTATCGGCGGCCAGCTCCAGGCTGCCGGCATACTCATCCAGCAGGCGGCGCTGTTCGGCAGGCTTGAGCAGGGAGTAATGGGCATGCTGGCCGTGGATATCCACCAGGAATTCACCTGCCTCCTTGAGCTGCTGGGCGGTAGCAGCCCGGCCGTTGATGAAGGCGCGGGAACGACCGTTTGCCTCGATGACTCGGCGCAGAAGCAGGCTGCCCTCCTCCACGGCCAGATCGTTTTCAGACAGCCAATCGTTCAGCCGCGGCAGATTGTCTGCCGCGAACTCGGCAGAGACTTCCGCGCGAGAGGCGCCCTCCTTCACGACTCCGGCATCGGCCCGCTCCCCGAGAACCAGGGACAGAGCCCCGAGCAGAATGGATTTGCCGGCGCCGGTTTCACCTGTCAGCACAGCGAAACCCGGCGCGAAATCCAGATCCAGGCGTTCGACCAGAATGAAATCGGAGATGGACAGGGATAAAAGCATGGCGAGTGGATAGCGGTCAGTGGCAAGAGGAAAACAAGGCACCGAGGCCAAGCGCCATGCCACCAGGGGCTCGCTGCTTGCCAACCATAACCCTCACAGCTTCTCCCCCCAGTGCAATTTTTGCCTGAGGGTATCGTAATAATTGTGCCCTTCCGGATGCAGCAGACGCACCGTGTTGCTGGCCCGACGAATCACCACCCGGTCGCCGACCACGAGATCGGAATGGAGCTGTCCGTCAAAGTGCACACGGGCATCTGAGGCATGGATCAGGTTGATCTCGATCTCGGAGCGACTGTTCACGGCGATGGGTCGGGCCGACAGGGTGTGGGGGCAGATGGGCACCATCACCACCGCTTCCAGGGTGGGATGCAGGATGGGTCCGCCGGAAGAAAGCGCATAGGCGGTGGAACCGGTGGGGGAGGCAACAACCAGACCGTCGGCGCGCTGGCTGTAGACGAACTGGTTGTCGATGTAGACCTCGAACTCGATCAGCCGGCCCATGGTGCTCTTGCTCACCACCACGTCGTTGAAGGCGTAGGAGGCGATCAGCACATCTTCATGCCGTTCCACGCTGGCCTCAAGCATGATGCGGTCTTCCGCCACGTATTGACCGGCAAGCATCTCGTCCAGGGTGGAGAACATGGTGTCGATGGATACGTCGGCGAGAAAACCCAGTCTCCCCTGATTGACGCCGATCAGCGGTACCCGGCTGTCCACCAGACTACGGGCGATATTGAGCAGCGTCCCGTCACCGCCCATGACAATGGCCAAGTCCACCTGACCACCGATTTCCTTCAGTGTGGCCACCGGATATTCGCGAATCTCGCAGCTATCGGCGGTGTGGGCGGTCAGCATCACGCCATGCCCGCGCCGCCGCAAATAGTCGGCCAGGCGCAGCAGGGAACCGGTGCAGGCGGGCGTGTTGAACTTGCCCACCAGCGCGATGGTCTTGAAATCGGCTTTCATGGCGTGAAATTATAGCCATGCCCTTAGAATTCCCCTCCATGCGCAAAGATCACAGCCTCAACGACCGTGCCCGGCTTCTGCTCAAGTTCCTCGTCGAACGCTATATCGAGGATGGTCAGCCCGTGGGATCGCGCACGCTTTCCAAGCACTCGGACCTGAACCTGTCACCGGCCTCCATCCGCAACATCATGTCGGATCTTGAGGAAGGTGGATTCATCGCCAGTCCCCACACTTCCGCCGGCCGCATACCAACGTCCCGGGGCTACCGGCTGTTCGTGGATACGCTGCTGACAGTCAAACCCCTGGCCCAGGGCGAGGTGCGCCAGATCGAAACGACACTCTCCCCCGATGACCCCCAGCGCCTGGTCAGCGCTGCGTCCCACCTTCTGGCCGAACTTACCGCCCACGCAGGCGTGGTGCTGATTCCAAAACGGCGCAACCTGGGACTGCGACAAATCGAATTCCTGAGCCTGTCGGACAAGCGCATTCTGTTGATCATGGTCACTGCGGAGGGCGAAGTGCAGAACCGGGTGATCCTCACCGACCGCCCCTACGACCCCTCCCAACTGGTGCGGGCCGCCAACTATTTCAACGCTCACTTCGCCGGCCTGTCCTTCGAGCAGGTTCAACCGCGGTTGGCAGAGGAACTGGCGGCCCTCAAATCCGACATCAGCCGCCTGATGGAAATGGTGGTGGTCGCCGGCACCGATGCCTTCAGCGGCGCCGGCAAGGAATACGTGATCTCGGGTGAGCGCAACCTGCTGGATGCGCCGGAACTGTCCACCAACATGGTGCGCCTGCGGGAGCTGTTCGGCCTGTTCGAACAACGCACCGAACTCATGCAGTTGCTCGACGTCAGCCACACCGCCAATGGCATTCAGTTATTCATCGGCGCCGAATCCGGCGTGGCACCCCTGGACGAATGCAGTGTGATCGCCGCCCCGTACGAGCTGAATGGCGAAGTGGTGGGCACCCTGGGCGTCATCGGCCCCACCCGCATGGCTTATGAGCGGGTCATCCCCATCGTCGACATCACCGCACGTTTGCTGTCCAACGCGCTCTCCTATCATTGAGCAGTTGCCATCGGCATACGGCAGAATCCAGCTCCCACCGACCGCCGGCCGCCACCCGATGACTTTTTATTTTCCCGAACCGAACTTTCGCCACGACCAGCCTTCCCGGGTCGGCATTCTGTTGATCAACCTGGGCACCCCCGAGGCGCCCACCGCCCAGGCGCTACGGTCCTATCTCAAAGAATTCCTGTGGGACCGGCGCGTGGTGGAAATCCCCCGTCCGGTCTGGTGGCTGATCCTGAACGGCATCATTCTCAATACCCGGCCTAAGAAATCCGCCGAGAAATACGCCGCCATCTGGCGCCCGGAGGGTTCTCCCCTGCGCCATTTCACCGAGCGCCAGAGCCGGCTCCTGGCCGAGGAACTGGGCCGACGCCTGTCCTCTCCACCGTTGGTGGATTACGCCATGCGTTATGGCAAGCCATCGGTCGCGGAAAAAATCCTGGCCATGAAGGCACAGGGTGTGGATCGGCTGCTGGTCGTCCCGCTCTACCCCCAATATGCCGCCAGCAGCACCGGTTCTGCTCTGGACGCGGTGTGGCAGACCCTGCTCCATACCCGCAACCCGCCCGAGATACGCACCCTGCGCCATTTCCACGATCACCCCAGCTATGTCGCGGCACTCAGGCAAAGCGTGGAAACCCACTGGGCCCAGCACGGCCGGCCCGACGTGCTGGTCATGAGTTTCCACGGCGTGCCGCGCCGTTCCCTGGACTTGGGCGACCCCTATCACTGCGAATGCCACAAGACCGGCCGCCTGCTGGCGGAAAGCCTGGGCCTGGTGGCGGAACAATATCGGATCACCTTCCAGTCCCGCTTCGGCCGGGCCGAGTGGCTCCAGCCCTATACCGACAAGACACTGGAAGCCCTGGGCCGTGCGAAGACCAGGCGAGTCGACATCCTCTGCCCGGGTTTTGTGGCGGACTGCCTCGAAACCCTTGAGGAGATCGCCATGGAAGGCAAAGCCACCTTCCTCAACGCCGGCGGCGGTGAATTCCGCCATATCCCGGCCCTCAATGACCGGCCATTCTGGCTTGGGGCGATGGCCGAACTGGTCATGCCTGAACTCACCGGCTGGCTACCGGAAAATCGTGGTGACACCACCATGGAAGCGGACCTGAATGGCAGGCTCCAAAGAGCTCGCGCCCTGGGTGCAAAAAACTGAGCGGAAAGCCCGTCAATATTAGAGTTTGCTTGTTGACTGGTACAAAACCGCCATGCCACCATGGCAATCGATACCAACACTTGACCTGGATCAAGGCAGACGGTGTTTGCTGCATCCATTCGGGGGCTCTGTTGCGTACAGATCGGAGGCGGGCAACCGCCATTTTTCGTTTATTCCTGGAGGAGCATATGAAGAAAACCCTCGCCATCACCCTGTTGTTCGCGGGTGCAGTGGGTGTGGTCGCCTCAGCCCAAGCCGACCCCCGCACCCGTTTCATGGCCGCCAACTGCGCCTACTGCCATGGTCCCGACGGCAAGAGCCGCGGCGCCATTCCCAGCCTGGCCGGTCTGGACAAGGCCTATTTCGTTGAACAGATGAAGGCCTTCCGCGACGGCACCCGCGCCGGCGCCACCGTGATGCCCAAGCACGCCATGGGTTATACCGACGCCGAGTACGAAGCGCTGGGCGCCTGGTTCTCCACTCACAAATAACCCATACGAGGAGAAAAAACATGGCATTTGATCGTCGCGAATTTCTGAAAATCTCCGCCGGCGTTGCTGGCGCTACATCCCTGGGCACCCTGACCGGTTGCGCTGGCGGCCCTGCCGTTGCTGACGCTCGGCCCAAGGTCGTCATCGTCGGTGCCGGTTTCGGAGGCGCCACCTGCGCCCGCTATCTGCGCTTGTGGGAACCGAAGATTGAAATCACCGTCATCGAGCCGAACGACAAGTTCGTCTCCTGCCCCACCTCCAACGGCGTGCTGGCCGGTCTGACCAAGCTGGAAGACATCACCTTCACCTACGATTACGTGAAGAAGTCGGTGGACAACTGGGTGCAGGACACGGTCACCGGTATCGACACCGCCGGCCGCGTGGTCAAGACAGCCGGCGGCAAGAGCTTCAGCTACGACCGCCTGGTTCTGGCCGGTGGCATCGAACTGATGTTCGACAAGGTCAAGGGCTACGACGCCGAAGCCCAGAAGACCATCATGCACGCCTGGAAGGCTGGTCCTCAGACCGCCACTCTGCGCAAGCAGTTGGAAGCCATGCCCGATGGCGGCGTGTTCGTCATGTCGGTGCCCATGGCCCCGTACCGCTGCCCGCCCGGACCCTACGAGCGCGCCTGCCAGGTCGCCACCTACTTCAAGAAGGCCAAGCCCAAGTCCAAGATCATCATCCTGGACGGCAACCCGGACATCGCCTCCAAGAAAGGCCTGTTCCTGGCCGCCTGGAAAAAGCATTACGGCTACGACACCCCGAACAGCATGATCGAATACCGTCCCAACAACATGCCACGTTCCGTGGACCCGGCCAAGATGATGGTGGGCACCGAATTCGACGATGTGAAGGGCAACGTGATCAACGTGGTGCCGCCCATGCGTGCCGCGACCATCTGCGAAATGGCCGGCGTCCGCAACGACTCCGCCAACACCTGGTGCCCCATCGATTTCCGCACCTTCGAATCGCTGACCGTCAAGAACGTGCACATCCTGGGTGATTCCACGCTGACCAACTTCCCGAAGTCCGGCTCCGTGGCCAACAACACCGCCAAGATGGCCGCCTCCGCCATCGTGGAGATGTTCAACGGCCGTGACCCCGACGCCGCGCCGGTGGTGACCAACACCTGCTACTCGGCCACCGGCATGGGCACCGCCTTCCACGTGGCCACGGTGTTCCGCTATCAGGCCGCGAAGAAGGCCGACGATGGCAAGGTCACCCCGGCTTCCATGGTGGCCCAGAAGGGCGGCGGCGTTTCCAAGGAAGAAAGCGAACTGGAGTTCGCCTACATGGATGCCTGGGCCAAGAACGTCTGGGCCGACACCCTGGGATTGCCCGAGAACTTCAACTACACCGTCAAGGGCTGAGCCCGAGACCTTCCCGAAAGAGGGGCTTCGGCCCCTCTTTTTTTT
>CAZEOR010000161.1:0-6669 GCA_964513695.1 uncultured Thiobacillus sp. | reverse complement strand
CCTTCCCGTTCCCTTCGACGATCGCTCAAGACCACTCGCCAGCAGGCCACCGCGAGCCAGGATGTTACGGCCCACCTCAACCGCATCGCCGACGACATCAACGGCAACCATGCCACTGCCCGCCAGACTCTGGAGTTATCCGACCGGCTCAGCCAGATGGCCGGCAACTTGAAGGAAGTGGGTACGGTATTCAAGCTGGGCAACGGCGGCAAGCAAGCACTGGATATCCATGCCCGCATGCCTGGCCTGGCGCAGCAAGCCGCGAAATCCGTGGGCCGGGCCATGGAACAGGCTATCGCCATGGGACGCATCACCCAGGAAAAATTGTTCGCCAAGGATTACCAGCCCATCCCCAACACCAAACCCCAGAAACACCACACCAGCAGCGACCGGGTTCTGGACGAGATACTGCCCGGCATCCAGGAGCCCATCCTGGATGGTTTCGCGGCAGTGGCCTATGCCATCACTGCGGACAACAACGGCTATGTGCCCACCCACAACCGGCGCTTCTGCCAACCTCTGACCGGCGATGAGAAGGTGGACCTGCTCGGCAATCGCACAAAACGCGTTTTCGACGATCCGGTGGGCAAGCGGGTGGGCGCTCACCAGTTGCCATTTCTGCTGCAAACCTACCGACGCGATACCGGTGAGATCATGCATGACGTCTCCGCGCCCATTTTCGTGAACGGCCGCCATTGGGGTGGTTTCCGCATCGGATACAGAACCGACCTGGGCTGATCCCACGGCTCTCCCGGCACCTGTCCGCAGTGAGATGTTCGCCAAGCCATGTCGTCGAACCAGTCAGGCATGGCCGTTTAGATAAGCTTCCGCAGAAGCCCATCATGAATGGAACCGCCCGATTGCCGCCTTTGCTCTGGGCAGCAACGCCAGTGCCGCGGCAGGCGGTTCATTTTGCCTCCAAGCTGGCGGCAAAATCCCGGCCCCTCTCCAGCCAGCCAAGCAAGGCATCCTCCGACGCACAGATATCGGGTCCGACCAGCAACCAGCCGACCATAGGCCGGCCAGTGACATTGAACTCCGCCACACCGGGCAGGGAAAGGCAATCAGCGTAGGCCTCGGCGCCGCAGCGGACAACCAGGCTGTCCTTCCAGATGCCGAAGGCCATATTGCCGTTCAGCAACCATCCGACACCACCAAACATCTTCTTCTTCGACATGCCTGGCCAGTTCAGCGACAGCAGGTCGATGCGCCCTTCCAACTCTTTATCATGGGCCATGGCAATCTCCTTTCAATTCCGTATGCAGCATGCCGCTGGCTCCCCCGGCCCACAGCCTGGAGGACGCGCTCCCGGAAGCAGGTGGCCGTGACCCATATGGCTCTGCCTGTCCAAGGATGATGTCCATGACCTGCGCGAGGCATTGGCGAAGCCCAGGGCTGACTTTGCCGTCCCCGCATCAGCCCGGGCCGGCGTCTGGAGAATCCGGCCGAGGCGGCTGGCTGCGCTGCCTGGAAATCTCCCGCTGGTAGGCCTCCGCATCGCCGAAATCCGCGAACTGGCGATAGTAGTCGTGGGCCGCCAGCACGCGCCGGGCATGCTTGATGGGACACCAGTAAAGCTCGGTCCGGCCCGCCACCTGCTTGAAATAGGCCGCCACGCCGTTGGCGTAGGCGCAATAGGCGCAGTTCAGGCGTTCTAGAAGGTTGAGGTAGCCCAGATTGTTCCGATCGAAATGCAAATACTTGCCTCGTCGTATCCGGGGAATGCCGTAAAGCGGAAAGCACAGGGTCTGGTAGATCGTCACCGCCAAGTCGGCCAGGACAATCGGCACGATCAGGCTGTAGATGATGGGAGCGGAAACCAGGCTGGGCAGACTGGCGTGGCTGACATAACGCAGCAGGCCGGTCTTGAGCCGTCGATGGCGGATCAGCACCTCTTGTTCGAAAAGAATCTTGCGGTTCTCGACCTTGAAATGGAAGTCCTCCCGGCGGCGTTCCAATTCCGCTTCGATCTCTTCTTCCAGTTCCCGGACCCTGGCTATGAGTTCGTTGATTTTCGGGTTCACGGTCGTGGCCTCGGTCGGGCATGCCCGACCCGGGCAGGCGGGTTGGGAGAAATATTCGGATCGGAATCCAGCACGGCGCGGAGTTCAATCCGCGCCACGCGTTCACTGGGGTATGGATTCCAGTAGCTCGTTCATCTTCTTGAAGCGGGCGGCCTGGACTTTTTGCGCCAGTTCACGCGCCTTGTCACGTTCCCCAGCAAACAGGGCGGGAATGATTTCCACATCCCGCGTGGTCTTGAAGGCCTCCCAGACTCCTTTGAACTGGATCAGGCCCGGGCGCAGGGCTTCGTTGCCGAGCGCCGCGGCAAGAGCCGCGTCTAGATCCTTGCTGGATTTCAGGGCTTCTTCATAGCGCATTTCCAACACGGTCCGGTCGCTCTCGCCGAGCATGGCCATGGTGTGTTGCCGGGTGGTGGCCAGGGAGGCCTTGAGGTCAGCGGCCTGCCCCGCATAGGCGGCGGCTGCCATGAAGCCGGACAGGGCCAGGATGGCAAGGAACAAAGCAAACATTTTGTGCATGAAATTTCCCCGGTAGGTGGGCGGAGTGGCGGAACGCTGCCGTCTGAGCGAAAAAACAGATGGTGAAGCGGGAGGCTGAAATAACGAAGGACGAAGGGCTCAACTAGGCATGTTCGACAAACTTCAAGGAAACCGAGTTCAGGCAATAGCGCAAACCCGAGGGCGCAGGGCCGTCCTCGAACACATGGCCCAGGTGGCCGTCGCAGCGTCTACAGCGGATTTCGGTGCGCACCATGCCATGGCTGATATCGCGCAGAGCGCGGATGTGATCCGGATCGAAGGGCTGGTTGAAGCTGGGCCAGCCGGTCCCGGATTCGAACTTGCTGTCCGATTTGAACAGGGGCAGGCCGCACAGCCGGCAGGCGAAAACGCCGTGACGCTTTTCCGCGAGCAGACCGCCGCAGAAGGGGGGTTCCGTGCCCTGGTTGAGGATCACGCGGCGTTCCTCGCTGCTCAATGCCGCAGCCAAGGCAGTCTTCTCGGCATCACCCAAGGGGGTCAGATCATGCCCGGAAGCGGAAAGGGCGGGCGTGTCGGGTCGATCGGGCATCACTGTCACCTCGCATTCGCTTCATGGCCGCTCGGGCACGGCGAATATCCGCCGCTGCCCAAACTTAATCACCGAAAATCAGTGATAGGTCAGTTCGGTCCAGCGCCGTTCCTCGATCATGCGCTGCTTGACCATCTGCCATTGATCCTTCGAACCCACCACCTTGCCCATGGCCTGATCCAGGGCATCGGCGATTTTTTTCATGCCGGCAAGATAGACATGGGTCTTGGACTCCTGGAGCAGTTTCCAGATTTCCGTAGCGTTGTCCTCGACCCCCTGGCCCAGCGCATCCGCCTCGTCGCTCAGGACGCCTGAGCGAAGGGTCTGGATGGCCTTGAAAGTCTTCTCGTCGTAATACTGGCTCAGATCGCTGTTCATGTCGTTCATGTACAGCAGATCCGTGCCGCTGCGGGCACCATAGTAAAGGCGGACTTTGCCCTTCCAGCCCTTCTGTTCCTCATAGATGCGTCGCAGGAAAGCGCGGAACGGCGCCACCCCCGTGCCGGTGCCCAGCATGAGGAGGTTGCAGGTCGGGTCGGCGGGAATCTTGAACGGGCTGCGGTAAGGGCCGGTGATCGTGACCTTGCCGCCATCTTTCGCGTCGCACAGGTAGTTGGACGCCACGCCGGGATACTGTTCGCCGGACACCTCGTCGATGTAAAAGCAGCGCCGCACCAGCAGTTCCAGTTCCACGCCCCCGTCCTGGGCGCGGGCATTGGCGATGGTGTAGTAGCGGTGGTGGATCTTGTTGCCGAAGTCGTGGGGCCCGGGCACCAGCACGCCGATATTCTGGCCTTCCAGAAAGTAGAAGGACGGCTCGTCGATGCGCAGGACGATCTGGCGCACTTCATCGGTGGTTTCCGGCGTGATGCGGCGGGAAGACTGGATGACTGCTTCGGTGGTGTCGGTATTGCCGGGCTGGAATTCGATGTCGGACATGGCAAGTGGCGGGTCGAATAAACGGTTGAGGGAAACCGGGCGGCGGCTAAGGGCAGCCAGGTCATGTTGCAATGCATTAATTCTAGCTGGTCGACCGGATAAGCCAAACAGTCCGTCAGCGCATATAAGCGAAGCCTTCCTGCTGCAACCTCACGATTTCGGCATCCGCCATGGGCACCATGGTCACGAAGCCATGGATGTCCTTGGGCTCGAAACCATGTCCCCGGGCCGCCAGTCTGCACATGCGGAACTCGATCACGCCGGCCTGGGTGGCGCTCTGGGCACGCTGCATGAGTTCCCGGTACCTGACCAGATTCTTCACTGCGAAGTACGGAATTTCATCACCGTGCAGCACGATCACCACCTTGGTGTCGAAGGGATCCGAACCGTTCAGGTCTGCAAGCAGTTGTGCCCGGCTGATCACCGAGCGCATTGCGGATTCGGAAGTCGCCGCCACGTCATACACCACCTTCTGTTTCGCGTAGCTTTGTTCCACGGCCCTGGCGCGGCCCCATGGGGGCTCCGCGCCGGCGAACGAAGGCTGGATCAGGATCGACAAGATGCCGAGCAACAGAGTCACGAGCATGCGCATGGCCGTCTCCATGGGTTGAATGGACAGTGGACTGCGGGGGCGGGGATTCGGTTCGCCGGACACCGAGCATGGCACGCCTATCAGAGCGCTCGTGTCGTGGCTCATGAATACGGCACGACTAGAGATCCCCTTCGATGGGCAACCCGGTCAACAGATCGATGAGGAAACGTCGTATGAGGCCGGAACGGGGTTCGACGGGATGGGTCACTTCCCGTTCTCCCTGCTGTTCCAGCCATATCAGCTTGCGTTGGCTGGAATCGCTGTCCGGATCGATCCGAACCAGGTAGCTCTGGTCCCGCGACATGCCCGTTTCGATGAAGCGGGCCACTTGGCCGGCCAGTTCGCGCCCTTGGATGATGAGCCCGGATTCCGTATTGATCAGGGCGGAACGGGGGTCCAGGTTCATGGAGCCGATGTAGGCCTGCTCGCGATCCACCACGATGGCCTTGCTGTGAAGGCTGGCCCGAGATGAACCCTTGGTGGAGGCAATGCGCACCCCCGGTGTTTCTTTCAGGGGCTTCAATTCGTTCAACTCCACCCCCGCGATCAGCAAGGGCATGCGATAGCGGGCATAACCCGCGTGCACCACACCCACGTCGTTGGCTGCCAGGGAATTGGTCAGTATGCGCACACTCACGCCACGTTTGCTGAGCTGGGTCAGAAAATCCGTGCCCATCTGGCCAGGTACGAAATAGGGAGAAGCGATCAAGACCTCCTCACGCGCGCTCAAGCCCATGCGAAACAAGCGGGTGATGGGCAGGTCAGCGCTGTTGCTGTTTCCGGCGGTTTTGCCCGGCTCGTCCTGCAGAAACTCCGCATGGGCTGGTGTCCATGGTCCCAGGCCCGGCGCCATCGCGCCATTCAGGGTATCCAGGCTCAGGTAAGGCACCATGAGTGCCTGCACGCTGTCGCGATGGGACTTCAGGGCTTCCCGTTTCTCCGCCAGCAGTTTGCGGCGGGTGCCCTCGAACGGCAGGGCGCGGGCCGGAATACTGTGATCCGCGTTCCAGAAAACATCGAAGGCAGCCGACATATCCTGCACGGTTCGGCCAGCAGCCATGACGTCCAGATCACGAAACGCCACGGTGTTTTCCACATGAAAGTATTCGTCGCCGATGTTGCGGCCACCGGTAATTCCGAACTGGTTGTCGGCCACGAACAACTTGTTGTGCATGCGGCGGTTCAAGCGATCCTTGTCTCCGATGAACTCCAGCGCACGTCCAAGGGGAGAGTTGCCGCGTACGTGGAACGGGTTGTACAACCGGATCTGGATATTCTTGTGGGCATCCAGGGCGATGATGGCCTGCTCGCTCTCGGCGGTATCCACATCGTCCAGCAATATGCGTACCCGCACACCCCGGTCCGCCGCGCGCAGCAGGGACTCCACCAGCAACTGGCCGGAGGTATCCGAGTGGAACAGGTAATACTGCAAATCCAGGGTCTTGCGCGCCCGATCCGCCAATGCCAGCCGGGCTGCCAGGGCAGCCCGGCCCGACTCCAGCAACCGGAAGGAGGAAGGCTGTGCAGGGTCGAGCACGTGGCCGGAAATCTGCCCCAGGGGAGTTTGGGGATCGGGTGGCAGGGCGTGGGAAGCCACTCTGGGTACGTCGGTGCGCAGTGTGGCGCAGGCGGACAGCAGCGCGACTAAGGCCAGTATCAGGATTGTTCGCGAAATCTTGGCCATGGGATCAGACCACCTCAGCCGGCCAGGCTGGCGAGCCGGACCAGTTCGGCGCGCAACTCGGCGACCTCCCGTTCCAGACGCTCGAGCCGGGCTTCGACGGCGCCGGCATGATCGTCTACGACCCGACGCCCGGCTCCTCGGCGGGCGACGGGTACAGCGCCGTCGAGGGCGGCACCGGCGCCGAGAGCGGCGGGATCTTCGCCTGGTTCTCCGCGCACGGGGCCGGAGGCCGCGCGCTGCGCGCTCGAGCTCTTCTGGCAGCACCGCCCCAGGCGCCCGATCCACACGATGATCTACAGCCACAGTCACATCGACCACTACGGCGGCGTGCGGGGTCTGATCGACGAGGCGGACGTGCGCG
>CAZEOR010000160.1:0-6701 GCA_964513695.1 uncultured Thiobacillus sp. | reverse complement strand
CGAACACGAAACGCCGGACGCCCGACAGGGCGGCTTGATAGGCGAGATCAGCAGTACTGTCGCGATTGACCACGCGGTATAACTGCAAGGGATCGGCAGCATCGTCCCGCATGACATGCACGCGCGCAGCCAGATGAACCACGGCCTGGACACCCTCCAATAGATGACGCCAATCGGTTTCCGGCCCTATCTCCCCCACGGCAACATGGCGCGGATTCACACTCGATTGCCACGAAGTATTGGTCGCGAGATCACCTCGCGATATGGCCACTACCTCATGAGCGTGTTCCACAAGCAATGGACAAAGACCACGCCCGACGAAGCCAGTCGCCCCAGTTACCATCACTTTCATGTTGGCTGGTCCTCCCGATAGATCGCCAAAGTATCTGTGACCACCTGCTCCAGTGAAAACTCATGCTCCACGATCTCACGCGAGCGCCGGCCGAAACGCCGCCGCAGATCCGCGTCCCCCAGTAATATCTCGATGGCATCAGCCAATGCTTGGCTATTGCGCACTGGAACCAATAAACCGTTCTCCCCGTCACGTACGATCTCGCGGCACCCAGTCGCATCGGTCGCCACCATGGGGCGCCCACAGGCCGCAGCCTCCAGCAAGACTTTGGGCAAACCCTCGCGGTAAGAAGGAAGACAAACAAGGTGCGCGCGCGATAAAACTTCCGACATGTCGTCCCTATGCCCCCAGTACTCCACTACCCCTTCGCTCCGCCAATCCTCCAGCTGTTTCAGCGGGATTGATGCGGGGTTTTCATTATCCGGCGCGCCGACCAGAGCAAAACGTCCCCCCACCCCGCGCGCCTTGAGTTGCCTGGCCGCCTCGACGAATTCGCCTATCCCTTTGTCCAACAACATGCGGGCCGGCAACACAACCAGGGGAATGCCCGGCTCTTCGGCACGAGGCTGGAAATGACGGGTATCCACACCTGAGCCCCGCACGATCCGAATATGCCCAAGCCCAAGCGCGCCCATGAACATCGCATCGTCCGGATTCTGGACGATGACCTGGGTAGGCCCTAGCAAAAAGCGGAATGCCAAGCGGACCACCGGATTGAGACGGCGCGCCATCGCACTCTCCGATGTGAACAACCACCCCATGCCCGCCAGAGCGTTCACCACACATGGCACTCCCGCCAATCGCGCGGCAAACGTGCCGTATAAAACCGGCTTCATGGCCACGTGATGCACGAGATCGGGTTTTTCGCGAAGATAAACAATCAGCAGCCGAGCAAGCGTGAGGAACTCGCCGATCGGATTCATGCCACGACGCGACAACGGAAACGGGATAAGTCGCAAGCCCGCGCCGCGAATCGCTTCTCCATGTCTGTTCACCCGAGTCAGCACGGAAACCGAATATCCGGCCTTGGAAGCGGCCACGGCCAAAGGCAGGCGATGGGAACAGAAATACCAGTCCTCGCTGACAAAAAACAAGAGTTTTGGCAGCGCGCTCACAGACGTCCACCTATTCCCACATTGCGTCCGGGACTGGCCAGTGCCGCCCCTAATACCAACCAGAATATCCGTTGATAGAAAACCTCATGCACCAGGCTGAACAGGGCAAACATGAGCAACAGCAATCCCAGCATCCGACGCGCCGGGAGTTTTCCCTGCTGTGTGCTGGAGTGTCTGAGCAGGACCAAGAAACTCCACCCGAAACCAATCACCCCAACCAGCCCGAACTCGGTGAGTATCCATACTGGAGTGCTGTGAATGACAACAGGATGTCCAAACCAGCCCTTGTTCTTTTCTATGAACACCCCCAGGCCGGTCCCGAACAGTGGGGACTGTGCCCACATGTCAAGCCCTCGGGAAATACTGTCGAAACGTTCTTGATCACTGGAGGTGGTTGCGTGCGTACTTGGCAGAAGTTGGGGTATGCGATTGGACGCTCTCTCTGCATCCCCTCTCGTTACTACAGGCTTGATCAGCGCCACGTCTGCCACCACTGAATAACAACCGACCAAACATGCGGCATAGAGCACACCCCGTGCAATGAGCCGGCGATCTGCCAACCTCGCCCACAAAGCGACTAACAGCATAATGCCCGCCGTCAGCCAACCTGCTCTAGATGAGCTCAAAACCAGGCCGAGCAGAATAATACCCAGCGGCAAAGCAAAGCTTCGAGGACGGCAATGACCTATCCCGCCGGCACTGGTATGACCAAACCAATCACGTGACGGCCACGGGGAGTCGATGGCAGAGCATGTCGCAGTTGATCGCCCCCTCGCCTTGACGGCCGAATAGGAAAGTATCAAAACGATACAAACCAGCATCTGGAACGCAAAGGCATTTCGATTGCTGGCATAGCCCTCGAAATTTGGGGTGATGTGAGTGAAATAATCGCAACCCGCGATGCTCGATAACCGCAGAAGCAAGTTCAAAACCACAACCACTACTCCAGCCGCGACCGTCGTTTCACAGAGGCGGCGCAGCCCTTGCGCACCTGCGTGCGCGACCATCAGGTAGCCTGCGGAAACATAACCCAACAAGACCACCCACCCCAATAGACGCCCGCCCAATGCCCACTGCGTCACGCCAATATCCAACACACCGCGCAGAAAAGCGGCGAGCATGAGCAGGCTGATTGCCAAAAGGACTTTATTGAATTGGTCGATTTTCCAGCGTGGCGCGTGTCGGCTGGTCACCGCATGGAGAACGACACCCGCCAAGGCAAGAATCGCGAACGGATCCGCAAAATTGAAATTGAGCACCCCCCACATACCGGGCAATTCTGCATGGACTTGAAAAAACACCAACACAGCTGTCGCGGTAGCTAATATCCAAGCCCCCGCTTTCTCGATCTCCTGATCAGTCTGGTATACGGATGGACTGCAATTTGGATGCGGCTTCTCACCTGCCAGGCGTTTCGAGGAATAGACCGCAGAAAACACAATCACCGCAGTAGAACAGAGCCCGACCGTCACCGAAATTGCCACCGCATCCGCGCCTGATATCCCCAACTGCCCAAGTACATACACTGCGGCGACTTCACGGATTCCCCAACCATTCACGGTAATCGGCACGCTCGCCGCGAAACTGATCACCGCTGCGGCCGCGACAGCCTGCAGCAGGGCGATATCAGGCTGGATAGTCCATACCCCGATGACAAATACCCCCAACATCAACAGTTGGCTCAGCAACGTAATACTCGCGATTTCCAGCACATAGCCGAGCACCGACCAGGAGCGCATTCTCGCGGCCATCTGCGCTTCAAATCGGGAATACCCGAACCACAGGCTTAACGCGATGGCCCCCACGGACGCAAGACTTATTTCCGCAAGCGACATCTGCCCGAGAAATACACCAATCGTGGACGTCCCCATCAGTATCCCGGCACCCAACAGGCACATCAGCGCGCTGATCAAGGTCAAGACCACTCGCTCGTACGCCGCCAGGCTGGCTATCACAACCGGCTTGGCGCCGTAATGGCGCAATACAGCCTGCCTGCCCAATACCTGTCCAAACAGAGACATGATGAACAACCCTGCCACATGTCCTGCAATGCTTGCACGCGAGGCAATATGCCATGGGAGGGGGATAGCGTAATGGTCAAGAATCCTCCATAGGCGGAACGACACCAGAAACAGATTCACCGTCAGCAGCGACAACATCGCCATCAAAGAAAACAGGGAAAACTTGCTCATGCCCTCCAGGATGTTCGCCGCTCCCGACATCCAGAACGCGAATGACAGCAGCAGGAAAGATGCAGTGACCGCCAACAGCCGGCGACCTGTCTTGAAGACTCGAAAAATCATATCGAACGCAAACCCAGCTTGATCAGGATTGCGGTCTGCAATCTCAATAACATTGAAACATCCCGTATTGATTTGGCCTGCACTGTTGATCGCGCATTCGGCATTGATGGAAGCAAAACTCAATCAGCGCTGTTTCCCCACGCCCATCAAACGCTCAATGCACATGCCCCATCCTATTACTCCCAGCCCAAGGAATAGGTGCCAGTACATGTAGCGCATCCGATAAAGCGTCCCTATGTTGCACACAACCAGCGCGAGAATGAGGAGTGGAATCGCCGCCTGCAAGACGATCAATAGGCCCACCCCACGCGTTCCACGATTACACATAAACAACAAGCCACCGCCCCCCAGCAAGACATAGGCAATCATCATCTCCATGCCAGCCAAGAGGCGCATCAGCCCAGCGCCTGGCATGACACCCTGGGCGGACCACATGTCCGGGAAGGGCGCCAAAAATCCTATCTGCAAGGCACGCGGCACATATTCCACCACATCGGCGAGCGAACGGTAGTTCAACCCGGTATCCACGTTACTGCCAGCCTGATGCTGCCCGGCAAATCCGAGACGGGCATAGTCAAGCCGGCACACCAGATTTGAAATCACACCATCTCCTAAGCCAGGGCAATGCTCAGTCATGGCGCTGGAAATCTCACCCGAACCCCCGGCGGCGGGAAGGTTCGCTCCAATTGCCAGCACCCCAAGACAGGCAATCAGACCCAGCCACCATTGGAAAGCATCGTTACCACGACCGTCTCTGCCCATTATCACCCGGGCAGCGAGCAGCAGAGCCACCGACGACGAGGCCACCAACACTACTTTCAGCAAATAGGGACGAACCAGCCAGATCAGGAAAGCGCCTAAGGCAGTGGCCAGGATGCGGCCAGACTGCCCACCTTGGGCGGAAAGACCCTTGGTGGCAAAACCCACCCATACCAATATGATCAAAGCACTCCCCGATATTGAATAAATGTCCTTATGTATTTGGCCATACAGCATGGCAGCGCTAGGAAATAAAACAAAAGGCAGAGACGCGAATAATGCGAGCCGCGGCGGTGCGATACTGGAGAACACACGAAAAAGGCAGGCTGCACTCAGCGCAAAAAGCAACGCATTGAGCGGCAATACCACCCACGGTTCATGTATTCCTGTGATGGCATAGACAATTGCGGCAATTCCAATCGGTGCATTCCCGCCCGGCCTCAGCTCCCATTCAGCCCAACCCATTTGCTGAATGCGTTGGGCCATTTGGTCTGCTTCCTGGTGGAAAACCACCCAATCTCCCTTCGCCAACAAACCATGTCCGGCATGGATACCGGGCAACAGTAAAGGCAGGACGACCCATTGAAGCAGCACCCCGGCCGACAATGCATACACGAATGTCAAAACGAACAATTCCCTGCCGCTTTCCGCCCCCAGCCTGTCGAGCCACCTCATGACCTGGTTTCCAGCCAAGCCTGGAACATCAGCACATCCCATAAGTGATGAGACCAGTTGCGCCGCCCCGAAAGGTGTTCAAGCCATTTCCGGCGTATCGGCACAGGATCGAAAATTCCCTCGGATCTGAGCCGCTTATCGTCCAGCAACGACGCCGCCCATTCCCGCAGTGGCCCGCGCAACCAGACATCAAGCGGGATGCCGAAGCCCATCTTGGGCCGTTCGATCAGGGTTTGCGGTATATGGCGATAAAGCACTTGCCGCAGCAGCCATTTACCCTGGCCATCCCTGATTTTCATGGACAAAGGCAACGACCAGGCGAATTCCACGACACGGTGATCCAGGAACGGCACGCGCGTCTCCAGGGACACCCCCATCGCTGCCCGATCCACCTTTGTCAGAATGTCGTCGGGAAGATAAGTGATCTGATCCAGATACATCATGCGCGATTCGAAATCCGTCAGGTGGGGTGCGCGCGCCGATTCACCCAATTCCGAGGCCGTCCGGTCCGCCTCAAGCACCAACTTGGAGGCATTCTTCCAGTGCGAGACCAGCCCGAGATAGATTTCCTCGGGTGAACGTACCGCCAGTATTTCCGCGAGCTTGTGCAACTTGTCACCGGGGTTGGCATAGCGCCAGCCGGCTGGCAGGAAACGGCCCAGCCGGTCAAACAAAATATTCCATGCAGCGGGTGGGAATGTCGTCAATACCCCCGCCAGTGCTGCTCGCAGGGGGCGGGGCGCCCAACCGATGCGGCGCCAGACCACGGGAGCCCAGACGTAGCGGTTATAGCCTCCAAACAACTCATCACCACCATCCCCAGACAGACTCACGGTCACGTGTTGCCGCGCCAGTTCGCTGACCAGAAATGTCGGGATCTGCGAGGAATCGGCAAATGGCTCGTCGTATAACGTCGGTAGGCGCGGGATGAGCGCCATGCATTGATCTGGTGTGACAATCCAATCGGTGTGCTCGGTGCCAAGGTGGGCAGCCACGGTGCGGGCATGTTCAGCCTCGTTGTAGTTGGACTCCTGAAAGCCAATGGTGAAGGATCGTACCGGTTGGCCGGATTGCGCCCGCATCAACGCGAGTACCAGCGAAGAATCGACGCCCCCCGATAGGAATGCCCCGAGCGGCACATCGGCCAGCATTTGCCCGGCCACGGAGCGCCGCAGGAGAAATTCCAGGTTTTCCCGTGCTGCTTCATCCGTGCCTGCGAACGGTTCCCGTATCCCGCGTTCAGCGGCTTCATGGACCGACCAGTAGAGTTCTTGCTGCGGATCTACTTCACCATGACGGAGCGTCAGCAGCATCCCCGGCATCAGCTTGCGAATGCCGCGCCAGATGGAATATGGCGCAGGTACACAGTTGTGGCGCAGATAAAGTGCCAGGGCATCACGGTTGATCTCGGAGCGGAAAACGGGGTTGGCCTGGAGGGCTTTTAGCTCTGAACCGAACAGGAAAACCTGTCCCTGCCAACCGTAATACAAGGGCTTC
>CAZEOR010000159.1:0-6793 GCA_964513695.1 uncultured Thiobacillus sp. | reverse complement strand
CCTCATTCAGCTCTACCGCAAGGCCCGCACCCTGCCGGGCATCAAGAAGATCCTGATCGGTTCCGGCCTGCGCTACGACCTGGCGGTGAAATCGCCGGAATACGTGAAGGAACTGGTGACCCACCATGTGGGCGGCTATCTCAAGATCGCCCCGGAGCATACCGAGGAAGGACCGCTGGCCCACATGATGAAGCCGGGCATGGGCGCCTACGACCGCTTCAAGCAGCTGTTCGAGAAATACTCCCAGGAGGCGGGCAAGGAGCAGTACCTCATCCCCTATTTCATCGCCGCCCACCCGGGCACGACTTTGGAGGACATGCTCAACCTGGCCCTCTGGCTCAAGCGCAACAAGTTCCGCCTGGACCAGGTGCAGACCTTCCTGCCCACGCCCATGGCCATCGCCACCGCCATGTATCACACGGAGTTCAATCCACTGAAGAAGGTGCTGCGCGGCGGCGAGCGGGGCGAAACGCGCGTGCCCGTCACCAAGCAGGGCCGCGTGCGCAAGCTGCACAAGGCCTTCCTGCGCTACCACGACCCGGAGAACTGGCCGATGCTGCGGGAGGCCCTCAAGGAGATGGGCCGGGAAGACCTGATCGGCAACGGCAAGCACCATCTGGTGCCCAGCTTCCAGCCAGCCGGCACCGGACGGAGTCATGCCGGCGCCCGCCGGCCGGAAGGCGCGGGGGATAACAGAACTTTCGGTAAAACCGCGACCAGGAGCAGTGCCGAACCAAGAACAAATCCTGGAGTTAAACAGCCTGAACGAACCACCCGCCAGGACCGCTCCGCCAAGGAAGCAACGCGCCAGCCCTCTCCTTCGCGGAATCCTCCCACTTTAGAAGCGAAAGCTCCGCTATCTCGCCGGGGTGCTGGCAGGGCTGGCAAACCCGGCTTCCCGCCTGAGCCCCCCGCCATCGGCAACGGACGCCGTGCCCGCAGCCAGGCAAAACCCAAAAAATAGGCCACCTGCGCTCCGGGCAGGAGCCACGCCGGACCATTGCCGGAAGTAGTCGCTTGATGTCCATCAAGGTCCGGTCCGCTTCCCGCACCGACACTCCAGACGGTTGTCACATTGAAGAATCCGCCATGCTCCGTCTTTGGTCCACATACACCGCCGCACCCCATCGCGTGATGTTTCTTCCGGGCGTCATTCAGGCTGTGGCGGTCATGCTCTGGTGGCTGCTGGATATGGAGAGTCGACAATCGGGTGGGCCAGGACTGGTTTCCGGGGGATTACCCGGTCCGGCACTGCATATCTGGTCGATGCTGTATGGCTTCTTCCCTTTCTTTGTGTTCGGTTTCCTGTTCACTGCGTTGCCCAACTGGCTGAACGGGCCGGCGATACCGCGCCCAGCCTATGTTTCTGCTGGCGTGCTGATGGCCCTGGGCGTATTTCTTGTCCATGCCGGAACGATGGTGCCTGACCTGGTGCTGGCCGGCCTGGCCGCTCATGTATCGGGTTGGGTCGTGGCTGTATGGGCACTGTTACGGACCCTGATGAAGGCGCCGCCCCAGGACAAGATCCATGCCGCCATCGCCACTTCGGCGGCGCTGCTCGGCGGATTGGGCGACACGGTTTATCTGCTCTGGGCCGCCGGAGCGGATATTCCGGATGGCCTGACCATGGCGCACATGCTGGGGCTCTGGGGATTCCTGACTCCCACCTTCATGGCGGTTTGCCACCGCATGGTTCCCTGGTTCACCAGCCGCATCGTGCCCAATTACGTGATGATCCGGCCCCATGCCCCCCTCTGGGTTCTACTGGCCGGTTGTCTGTCCCATGCGGGCCTGGTCTTGGCCGGCCACACCGATCTGAGCTGGCCCGCCGATCTGACCATGGCCGGCATCGTGTTCTGGTTTTCCGCCCGGTGGGGGGTGGCCCGGGGCATGCGCCAGGTACGCCTGCTGGCCATGCTCCATGTCGCATTCCTGTGGGCCGGGTTGGCTTTCGCACTGTATGGGATCGACAGTCTGGCCGCTTTCGCGGGCTTGAATTGGCGTGCCGGTCAGGCGCCGGTCCATGCTCTGGGGATAGGCTTCTTCTCCGCCATGCTGATCGGCATGGCTTCCCGGGTAAGTCTGGGCCATTCCGGCCGGAAACTTGAGGCTGACGGCGCGACCTGGGGACTGTTCTGGCTGTCCCAGTTGGCCGCCCTCATTCGTATGTTGCCCGATCTGATCTCCGCTTTGCCCACCCAACTGATCACGCTGGCCGGCCTGCTCTGGTTGCTGGCCTTCGGCCTGTGGGCCTGGAAATACGCACCCATGTACTGGCGGTCCCGTGTGGACGGCAAGCCGGGTTGAGGAGAAGTGTTCGGGCGGAAGAGCCCTCCACGCCGGCTGGAGGGTCAGACTGGCCCCGTGGGGAGAAGCGGGCCGATTTCATCGGACCTCAGCAAATGCAGGTGAGTTCTGTCGTCTCCGCCCCAGGATGCAAACAGAGCTTCGGCGTTAGGGCGGACAGCATCCGGATCGGTGACGATCAGCACCAGTCTGAAGCGATTGAACCCCATGACATCGCGTTGCGCCACGCCATCGGCCAGCCAACCCGCCAACAAATGGGGCAGCCGGCTAGGCTCCGGACAGGCACGGACATGGACCAGAAGCCGCCCCCCCACGCGCAGTTGAGTCCTGGGCGGCAGCCCTGGCCTGGCATCGATCTCGATACGGTCCAGCAACTCATCCGGACAGCCGCAACCGAGGCGCTCGCGCACGAATAGGCGGGTAAAGGCGTGAAGATCTGAAGAAGCAGGAAGCTTGTCCATCGTCGTCATGGTGATGCTCCGGATCGCTGCGATCAACCCGCCACGTATTTCACGGTTTGCGCCCAAAAGAATTTCGCCGGCTTGCCGATAACCCGGCCACTACCGGAGGAAGCGAACAATGAGCGACATCGAATCCCTGCGCCGCGACATCGAGTCCATGGTGGAAGAGTTGCGTTCCACCATACACCTGATCGGCGATCAGGATATGTCCCAGGCCAATGTGGTGAGCAACGCCCGCGACCGCCTGCGTTACATCTCGGCGCTGACGGAACAATCCGCGGGCCAGACTCTGAACGCCGCCGAGGCCATCGCCGACCGGCTGCGGGCCCAGCAGGCATGGGCCGCGAACCTGGTGGGAAAAACCCGTTCACCCGAAATCCGCACCTTTCTGGAATCCTTGCAGGCTGAACATGAGCTCAGCGCCCACGACGCCAGCGAAATCATCCAGGCCCAGGCATTCCAGGATCTGGTAGGGCAGGTAATCAACAAACTCATGGTCATGGTGCAGAAGATGGAAGACAGCCTGGTCCATCTCCTGGTGGACGACGACCCCGATCCTGGCCTCCTGGCCGGCCCCGCCGTCACACCCCAGACGGCCATATCCCAGGACGACGTGGACAACCTGTTCGGCTGAAGGCGGGCCAAGCCCCCGTCCTTCACGGCCCGAGCCCCGATCCGGACGATCGGCCTCCACTCAGATCTTGACGATGTCGAACAGAATCAACATGCCGAAGTGAACGACGATGAACAGCGCGACGCCGACAACTACCGCTGTGTTTTCGCTCTTCTCGAAAATCTTCTGGAAATTCATGGTGGCGCTCCTGAGCGACGGGGAATGAGCGGGAAGATACGTTCCCGTCCCAGATCGGTCGAGACGGAAGCTTGACGATAGTCAACGCTGAACGCGCGGATGGCGCCCGCCTGTTGCCCCTGTTCGCTGTCTGTGGCCGCCGGATCTGATCGAACCATGACGGGCGATCAATCCCGTGGCACCTGAATCGGTCCATCGCAAATCGGTATTTCGCTCCCAGGATTGACCATGGTCAACACCGCAATGCCTGCCCCCCCTTCACCTTGATAGAAGTCAAACGCATTACTCGGGTATGCCGCCAACATCCGCGGCAATCTGAAATCCCGAGGAGCGCGACATGCTGGAACCCGTCAAGCTGGCCAATTTCTTCATCGTGTTCTTCAGCGCCGCTTCCGTCATTCTGTTTGGCGCCTCCTATGCCCTGATTTTCGCCTGGTCCCGGGTCAGGAACCGTCCACGCCTGATGCCGCTGGCTTATGCCGCCTACGCCGGGCTGTTCGTCTCGGTCATTGTCCTGGCCCTGGCCGCCAACCTGTTCAACAACAGCTTCTGGACATTCATCGTGATGCTCATGCTGGCGGGCTACCTGGCCGCACCCCATGCCATCTGGCATCTGTGCGTGGGAACCCACATGGATGGCCTCGCCGCCGAGCGCGCGGATGAGGCGCCCCCCGCAAGGTTTATCAACAGCAGTAATCAGGAGGCATGACCATGTCACAGACGCAGGCGTTGTGGTGGGCATCCGAATCCTTTTGGCGAAAGATGGCCATCTGGGTGACGGCTGGCTCGTTCGTAGTACTCATCTTCCTCACCTTCGACACGGTGAAGCAGATCACGGCCGGCGGAAAACGGGTGCCGGCGTATTCCGTGATCAACAACCGCATCGATTACGTATTCGACGAGAAGCGCAATTTCCAGGTGCCGGTGATCGGTCCCGAGGAACCCCTGTTCGGCAAGAAGCTGACCGAGGCGGAAGCCGAGGCCATGGTCAGTCACGGCAAGCTGACCACTCAGGCCAAGAACTGCATGGACTGTCATACCCTGCTCGGCAACGGCTCTTACTACGCGCCCGATCTGACCAAATCCTGGCTGGACCCGGCCTGGGGTTCCAAGGAAACCCGTGAGCAGACCATGGTGGAGTTCCTGATGAACCCGACCGACAAACTGCACAACGCCCTCGGGCGCAGGATGCCCAATCTGGGCATCACCGAAGCGGAAGCGCGCGCCACGGTGGCCTTCCTGAAGTGGATGTCGTCCATCGACACCAACGGCTTCCCGGCCAACTTCAAGCCCATCGAACAGAAGGATGCGGCACCCGCCGCCGCGCCCGCGGCCGATGCCGCCGCGCCCATAGCCGCCCCGGCTCAACAGTAAGGAGAACCAACATGGCTGCTTTAGGCATTCTCAGTGGCACCAACCTGAACGGCGGGCAAAAGTTGGCGGTGAAATATTTCACCGTCGCCGTCGCCCTGTTCGGTGCGCAAGTGTTGTTCGGCATGCTCGCCGGCATCCAATACCTGAAACCGGATTTCCTGTTCGGCATCCTGGATTTTTCCGTCAACCGCATGCTCCACATCAACGCCATGGTGGTCTGGCTGTTGTTCGGCTTCATCGGCTCGGTCTACTGGATGCTGGAGGACGAGTCGGGAACGCCCGTGGTCGGGCTGGGCCTGGGTAATCTGATCTTCTGGATATTCACCCTGGCGGTGGTCGTCGTCGTGCTGGTGTTCCTGTTGGTGCAGATCGGTCCGGGCGACATGAAATCGATCTGGCTGATCAACGAGGGCCGCGAGTACATCGAGGCACCGCGCTGGGCCGACATCGGTATCGTCGTGTGCGTGCTGGCGTTCTTCTACAACGTCGCCGCCACCTTCGCCAAAGGCAGGTTCACCGGCATCGCCGGCGTTCTGGTGCTCGACCTGATCGCTCTGGCCGGCCTCTACCTGGCCGGTGTCTGGTACACCCCCAACATCTCCATGGATCAGCACTGGTGGTGGTGGGTGATCCACCTGTGGGTGGAAGCCACCTGGGAAGTCCTGGTGGGCTGCCTGATGGCCTACGGCCTGATCAAGACCATGGGCGTGCGCCGCAAGATCGTGGAAACCTGGCTGTACATCGAAGTCGCGCTGATGTTCGGTTCCGGCATCCTGGGTCTGGGCCACCACTACTTCTGGATCGGCACGCCGGAATACTGGTTCACCATCGGCGGCTTCTTCTCCGCCCTGGAGCCCATCCCCCTGGTCGCCATGGTGGTGCACGCGGTATTCGACGCCGGCCACCACAAGCTGAAGAGCACCAACAACCCGGCCCTGGCCTGGATCATTGCCCAGGCCTTCGGCAACTTCTTCGGCGCCGGCGTCTGGGGCTTCATGCACACCCTGCCCCAGATCAACCTTTACACCCACGGCACCCAGTGGACCGCCTCCCACGGTCACCTGGCCTTCTTCGGCGCCTACGCCACCATGGTCATCGCCTTCTTCTACCTGGCCATCCAGAAATGGCGCGGCGATGTGTGGATGGGCGGCAACCTGGCGGGTGCCTGGAAATGGAAATGGGCCATCTTCCTGCTGCATGTCGGCATGATCGGCATGGTCATGGGCCTGCTGGTCGCCGGTTACGAACAGTCCCAGATCGAGCGGGCCATCGAAGGCTCCGGCTGGATGGGCTACTTCGCTGCCCAGGCTCACCGCTGGTTCATGCAGGGCATGTATTGGCGTCAGGTCTTCGGCTGGGTGTTCACCGCCGGCTTCGTACTGCTGGCCTGGGATCTGATCACCATCGGCAAGCGGGAAACCCGCCCGGCCCTGGTGATACAGGGCGAAGCCGCCGCCGCTTGAAATAGCTTTCCGACCTTCTCCTCGGAAGTCCTTGTGCCCGCCGGGAAACTGGCGGGCTTTTTTTTGGGGGGAATGCCGAACCCATCATGTCCGGCCCGCATGTCGGTGCGAGAACCCGGCAATCCGGGGCGCACCTGCGCGAGATTAAATCCGCGCCTTCCGGCTTTCCCGGAATATGAAGTGGCCGTGTCCCGGTTTATCCTTGCGGATTCAGAACGGACACCCAAGCGGAACACCCATCAATGAGCGCGTCCTACTCCGAATCCTCGATCAAGGTCCTCAAGGGCCTGGAACCGGTACGTGCCCGGCCGGGCATGTACACCCGCACCGATTCGCCGACCCACATCATCCAGGAAGTCATCGACAACGCCGCCGAC
>CAZEOR010000158.1:0-6821 GCA_964513695.1 uncultured Thiobacillus sp. | reverse complement strand
GGATGAGCCAACCCAGCACCGCCACCGCATGGCGGGCCGCCGGCATGGCCAGCAGGGCCATCATCAGGAAATTGGCCATTCCCTCGCCGAAGCCGAAGTGGGAAGCCAGGGCGGCCAAGCCCAGACCTGCGGCCAAGCCGGCCAGGGGGCCCATCCAGGAACGTTTCGGCGGAGTCTGTGGCGCGGCGCCGGGTTGGGGTTTGGCGGGGGCTTGCGGCGAAGCATCCCGCTTCATGAAGCTGCCGTTGTCCCGTTGCATGCCGGAGTTGCGGCCGCCTCCCAGACGCTTGGCGTCGGCATCGGGCACGGTCAGGGCGAAGGCGAGAAAAACAGTGAACAGGCTCAGGAACAGGTGCTTCATGAAAAATGATCCTCCACGAAAATGGTGCGGCATTTTAGCCGTTGCAGCAGTTTGAGTCAGATGGCCGGTATTCAAGGTGTCCACCCAAGAAAAGAGCGGCCGGGGATTGCCCGGCCGCTCTCGGGAGGTGAAGGGCGCCGTCCGAATTACTTCATGACCGGCATGCCGGTCATGGGCATGGGGACCATCATGGGCACGGGCATGCCGTAGTTGGGCGCGCGCAGCCAGCCGCCCATGGTGGGGCCGTAGGACTGGGGCGCCATCATGTTGCCGGTCCAGGTGCCGTACCAGTTGGGATTGATCGGCGCGGTAGCCATGCCGGTCACTTGCGGACTCATGGGCGCGGTCGCCCATTTGGCCAGAACATTGGGGTTGAGCAGATTCATGCCGGTGGCCAGTAGCTTGGGATCCATGGGCAGCATCGCCCAGCGCATCAGCTTGTTGGGGTCGGTCATCACGGTCTGGAGCGCGGCTATGAACTGGGGATCCATCGCGGCCTGGGTCCATGCGGCGATGACGACGGGATCCATGGCCCGGGCGAAATTGCCGTAGGCGCGAGGGTCCATCAGGCTGGACACTGATTGGGTGTAGAGGGCGGGGTCCATCATGGCATTGGCCGCGGACGTCAGGAAAGCGGGTTCGCTGACGGCGTTGAGGGCGGCCATGAATTTTTTCGGATCGGCCAACATCTCGCCGTTGCGGGTGAAATCAGACAGATAACGAACCCAGGCATCTGTGTTTTGCGGAATGCTGGGGGCTGGGGCATCCGCAGCCAGAATGGTGGTGGGCGCGGTCAGCGCAAGGGTGATGAGTAGTTGGCGTATTTTCATGGAGTCTCCTTCAGCCTGTATGAGGATGCGGATATTGCTGGACATTACCCATGCTGAGCGTATGTCACGAACGGATTGTGCCGTGATATCGCCGGGAGGGCACGTATTTCTCCAAGCGGGAACCGAAGGGGCAAACCTTGCGGCTTGGTCAACTTGAGGCAATATTCGTTTCGCCATGATTATCCTGATCGATACCCACAGTCACCTGGATGCCGGCGAGTTCAATCCGGACCGGGACGCAGTATTCGAAAGGGCCCGCGCCGCGGGCGTGGCGATCCAGATCGTTCCCTCAGTGACCCAGGCTAGTTTCGATGCTGTGGCCGCGGCCTGTCACCGTTACCCGGGCTGCCTGCCGGCATGGGGGCTGCATCCCATCTACATCCAAGTCCATCATGACGGCCATCTGGCGGCCCTGCGCGCGCAAATCGAATCCTGGCGGCCGGTGGCGGTGGGTGAGATTGGTCTGGACCTATTTATGCCGGAACTGGATTTCGCCACCCAGGAGCGGTTTTACGTGGATCAACTCAAAATCGCACGGGATTTCGACCTGCCGGTGCTGCTCCACTGCCGCCGCGCCAATGACCATATCCTCAAGCATTTGCGCCGCGTCGGCGTGAAGGGCGGCATCGCCCACGCTTTCAATGGCAGCGACCAGCAGGCGGCGGCCTTCATCAAGCTGGGCTTCAAGCTGGGTTTCGGCGGCGCGTTCACGTGGGAACGGGCTTCCAACCTGCGCCGGCTGGCGCGGGAACTACCCCTGGAGGCCATCGTGCTGGAGACCGACAGCCCGGACATTCCGCCCCAGTGGGTGGGCAAGGGCCGCAACGAGCCTGCGGAGCTGGCGCGCATTGCCGCGATACTGGCGCAAGTACGCGGCATATCCCTGGAAGAAGTCGCGCAGAAGACCACTACCAGCGTCCTTGAAGTGCTGCAACTCCCCCCTTTGCCAAATGGGGAAGAAAGACATCCTCCGGAGCCTTCCCGGTAGCCATGATCTGGACCATTCCCAACCTGCTCACTGCCGTGCGCCTGATCCTGGCGCCGTTTGTGGCCTGGCGTCTGGCCGACTACGACGTGGATGGCGCCTTCTGGCTGTTCGTATTCGCCGCCGTCACCGACCTGCTGGACGGCAATCTGGCGCGGATGCTCAACCAGCGTAGTGTGCTGGGCGCTTGGCTGGACCCCATCGCCGACAAGGTGATGCTGCTCACGACCTTGTCCATGCTTTGCCTGACGGAACTGCTGCCGCTCTGGCTGCTCTGGGTGGTGCTGATCAGGGACGGGGTGATCCTGGCCGGCGCCGAAGCCTATCGGCGCCTCACCGGCAATCTCGATGTGCGTCCAACCTTGTCCGGCAAGCTGGCCACGGCCCTGGAATTCATCCTGGTGTCCTACACCCTGGCGGACCTGGCCCTGGAACTGGGGCTGGATGCCGGTATCGAGCCTTTCAGCCAGGTCACCGCGGCGGTCGTGGCCCTGTCCGGTCTGCGCTATGTCTGGCTGTGGGGCTCAAAAACCCGGGATTACCTCAAGTCCCACGCAAGCGGGCAATGAGCGCCGCGGTAGAGGTGTCGTGACCGCCGGAAGTTTTCATGGCGGCTTTCCCCGTCAACTCCGGCAGGATCACTTTGGCGAGCTGTTTGCCCAGTTCCACACCCCACTGGTCGTAGGAGTTCACGTTCCACAGGGCGCCCTGCACGAACACCTTGTGCTCGTAGAGGGCGATGAGCCGGCCCAGGGTGCGCGGCGTGAGCTTGCGGTAGAGCAGGGTGTTGGTGGGGCGGTTGCCCGGGAACACCTTGTGGGGGGCCAGGGTTTTGATCTCGCGCTTGGAAAGGCCGGCCTGGGCCAGCTCGGTCTCCACCTCGGCGCCGGTCTTGCCGCGCATGAGGGCCTCGGGCTGGGCCAGGAAATTGGATAACAGCACCGCGTGCTGCCCATTCACGTCGTTGTGGGACTCCGCCGCCGCCAGGAAATCGCATGGGATGAGCTTGGTGCCCTGGTGGATGAGCTGGTAGAAGGCGTGCTGGCCGTTGGTGCCCGGCTCGCCGAACAGCACCGGTCCGGTGGAGACCTTCACGGGTTTGCCCTCCCGGGTCACGCTCTTGCCGTTGCTTTCCATGTCGCACTGCTGGAGATAGGCCGTGAAGCGGGACAGGCGCTGCTCGTAGGGCAGCACGGCGTAGCTGTCGGCATCCCAGAAGTTGTTGTACCAGAGGCCCAGCAGGGCCAGCAGGACGGGCATGTTGGCGTCCAGGGGCGCCGCACGGAAGTGCTCGTCCATGTCGTGGGCGCCGGCCAGCAGTTCCTCGAATTCGTCCATGCCGATGTAGAGGGCGATGGGCAGACCGATGGCGCTCCACAGGGAATAACGTCCGCCGACCCAGTCCCAGAAACCGAACATGTTGGCGGTGTCGATGCCGAAGCCCCGCACGGCGGTTTCATTGGTGGAGACGGCGACGAAGTGCTTGGCGACAGCCTTCTCATCCTTGGCCGCGTCCGTCAGCCAGGCCCGCGCCGCGCCGGCGTTGAGCAGGGTTTCCTGGGTGGTGAAGGTCTTGGAGGCCACGATGAACAGGGTGGTGGCCGGGTTCAGATCCTCCAGGGTGTCCACCAGATGGCTCGGGTCCACGTTGGAGACGAAATGGGCGCGGATGTTGCCGCCGTATGGCTTCAGCGCCAGGCAGGCCATGGCCGGCCCCAGGTCGGAACCGCCGATGCCGATGTTCACCACATCGGTGATGGGCTTGCCCGTATAACCCTTCCACTTGCCGGTACGCACCCTGTCGGCGAAGGCGCGCATGCGCGCCAGCACCTCGCGCACATCGGGCATGACGTCATGGCCGTCCACCAGCACCGGCCGATCCGAACGGTTGCGCAAGGCCGTATGCAATACCGCCCGGCCTTCCGTCAGGTTGATCTTCTCGCCGGCGAACATGGCGTCGCGCAGGGTTTCCACACCGGCCTCCTTCGCCAGTCTCAACAACAGCCTAAGGGTTTGGGGCCGGATCAGGTTCTTGGAGTAATCCAGCAGCAGATCGTCCATTTGCAGCGAGAAGCGCTCGGCCCGCTTCTTGTCGCGGGCGAACAGATTGCGCAGATGCAGGGCCTTCCAGGCCTTGCGTTCTTCTTTTAGGGCTTGCCAGGTGGGGGAGAGGGTGATGTCGGGCATGTCGGTCAGCGTTTTTGAGTAATCAAATCCAGCCGCGCTGTTTCAGGCGGCGATACAACCAGTAGCAGGCGGCCCCGGTTCCGGCCAGGGCGAGAGGATAGCCGAAGGCCCAGTTGAGTTCCGGCATGTTCTTGAAGTTCATGCCGTAGAGGCTGAATACCAGGGTGGGGATGGCAAGGATGGCACCCCAGCCGGCGAGTTTCTGCACGGATTCGCTCTGTTCCATGACCGCTGTGGCGAGGGAAAGCTGCATGGCGTCGGCGATCATTTCACGCAGCCGGTCCAGGGTCTGGACCAGGCGCAGGGCGTGGTCTTCCACGTCGCGGTAGTAGGCGCGCAATTCCTTGTCCACCACGTTGTGATGCAGGCGGATGAGATCGCCGCAGATTTCCGGGATGGGTTGGACGGTGCCCATGAGGCCCAGGATTTCCCGTTTGGTCTCAAACAGGAATTGCAGGTTTTCGCCGGAGAAGCCACTGGAGAATATGGCGGCTTCCAGGTCGGCGTAGCGGTCTTCCAGGCGGGCCGAGAGGGGGCGCAGTTCGTCGACGATGTGGTCCAGCAGTGCGTAGAGGGCGAGACCGGGGGTGATGGGGCGGCCGTAGGCTTCCAGCCGGTCCATGACCCGGCCGTAGCCCGGCCCGGTGTCGTGGCGCATGATGGCAAGGTAGCCCGGGCCACAGAAAATGTGTGTTTCGCCGTATTCGATGGTGTTGTTCCACAGCCGCGCGGTGCGCAGCACCACGAACAGACCCCCGGAATAGTCTTCCACCTTGGGTCGCTGGTGGGCGGAGAGCGCGTCCTCGACGGCCAGTTCATGCAGATTGAGTTCCGTCCGGAGCAGCTCCATGGTGGGCTGGTCCGGGTCATTGAGCTCCATCCAGATCAAGCCTTCCTTGGCCGCGAGGGCCTCGGAGACGTCGGCGAGGGGAATGGCGCGACGCCGGCCGCTGCCGAGAACCTGGCAGGAAACGGATCCCCCCACCGGCTCAATCCTGATAAAGGATCACGCCGGCCAGGGGCGGCAGTGTCAGTACCAAGGACTGGGGATAGCCCATCCAGGGTAGATCCTCGGTCATCAGGCCGGCGCCGTTGCCGATGTTGCCGCCGCCGTAGAAGGCGGAATCGCTGTTGAATATCTCACGCCAGAAGCCGGCGGCGGGGGCGCCGATGCGATAGCCCTCCCGGGGCACCGGGGTGAAGTTGAAGGCGACGACCACCGAGCGGCCCTCCCGGTCCCGGCGCTGGAAGGTGAGGATGGATTGATCCGCATCGTGGCAGTCGATCCAGGCGAAGCCTTCCACCTGGAAGTCCAGGTCATGCAGGGGCGGCAGGTCGCGGTAGAGGCGGTTGAGGTCGCGCACGCACCGGTTGATGCCTTCGTGCCAGTGACTTTCCAGCAGGCCCCAGTCCAGTTCCCATTTCTCGGACCACTCGCGGCCCTGGCCGAATTCGTTGCCCATGAAGTTGAGTTTCTTGCCCGGGCTGGCGGCCTGGTAGGCGAGCAGCAGGCGCAGGTTGGCGAATTGCTGCCAGGCGTCGCCGGGCATCTTGCCCAGCAGGGAGCGCTTGCCGTGGACCACCTCGTCATGGGAGAAGGGCAGCACGAAGTTCTCGGAATAGGCGTAGAGCTGGCCGAAGGTGAGGTTGTTGTGGTGGTAGCGGCGGAACACCGGGTCCTGCTGGATGTAGGCCAGGGTGTCGTTCATCCAGCCCATGTTCCACTTCATGGAGAAGCCCAGGCCGCCCACGTAGGTGGGGCGGGACACCATGGGCCAGGCGGTGGATTCCTCGGCGATGGTGAGGGCGCCGGGGAAGCGTTCGTGGATCATGGCGTTCATTTCGCGCAGGAAGTCGATGGCTTCCAGGTTTTCCCGGCCGCCGTATTTGTTGGGCAGCCATTCGCCCGCCTTGCGCGAGTAGTCCAGGTAGAGCATGGAGGCGACGGCGTCGACGCGGATTCCGTCCAGGTGGAACTCGGACATCCAGTAGTTGGCGGAGGCCAGCAGGAAGCCTTTCACCTCGCCGCGCCCGTAGTTGAAGATGTGGGTGCCCCAGTCCTGGTGCACACCCAGGCGCGGGTCTTCGTGCTCATAGAGGGCGGTGCCGTCGAAGCGGGCCAGGGCCCAGGCATCCATGGGGAAGTGGCCCGGTACCCAATCCAGGATCACGCCGATGTTGGCCTGGTGGCAGACGTCGACGAAATAGCGGAAGTCGTCCGCCGAGCCGAAGCGGGAGGAGGGGGCGAAATAGCCGGTGGTCTGGTAGCCCCATGACTCATCCAGGGGGTGTTCGGTGACTGGCATCAGTTCCAGATGGGTGTAGCCCAGGTCGTTGACGTAGGGCACCAGGGCGTCGGCCAGTTCGCGCCAGTTGTAGAAACGCCCGTCCGGGTGGCGGCGCCAGGAACCCGCGTGCATTTCATAGATGTTCATGGGCGCGTGCAGCCAGTCGCGCT
>CAZEOR010000157.1:0-6827 GCA_964513695.1 uncultured Thiobacillus sp. | reverse complement strand
TAATGAGCCCAGCCATCGCATCCAGGAAGGGCTTATTGAGGCCATGGACTGGTATGTCAATGACCTGACCCGGTGACACCAGGGCTGATTGCACACGTCATCCGACTGGCCTTACCAGGTCTTCTTGCGTTGCTGGCCGGCCGGCCGGCGCTCGCCGAACTACCAAGCTCCATCGCCCAAGCCCTCAAACAGGCCGGCATTCCCGACAGCCACGTGGGAATCATGGTCCGTGAGATCGGTAATGCAACACCGCTGCTGTCCCATGGTGAGAACCGCTCCTTCAATCCCGCATCGGTTATGAAGCTGGTCACCACTTTGGCGGCTCTGGACACGCTGGGGCCTGCCCATACCTTCAAGACTCGTGTCTGGCTTGAGGGCGAAATCAAGGAGGGAGTGCTTACCGGAAATCTGATCCTGCAAGGAGGCGGCGACCCGGCCCTGACCCAGGAGCGTTTCTGGCTTCTATTGCGGGAAATTCGCGCCCGCGGCATTCGCGAGATTATCGGTGACGTAATCCTGGACAATAGTTTCTACGAGCTGGAGCCTGTCGATACGGCGGCCTTCGACCAGGCGCCTCTGCGCCCCTACAATGCGCCCGCCGCCGCACTGCTGGCCAATTTCAATACCCTGAATCTACGCCTAACCCCGGTCGGGAACGGAATCCTGGCGCGCATCGACGCTGAAGACGCCCTTCCCCTGAGTAACCGGCTCACCCTTTCCGACGCAGCCTGCAACGGTTGGCGTGAGCAACTCGCGGCGAGCATGGACGAGGGACGACTCGTCCTGTCCGGCCGCTACCCGAATGCGTGTGGCGAACAGATCCACCCCCTCAACCTGCTCTCCCCTGAAGCCACCGTGGCCGTGCTGTTTCGCACATATTGGAAGGAAATCGGCGGTCTTCATGCAGGCGGCATCCGGCCCTGCACCCCTGGCCCCACAGCCCGTCTGCTGTTGGAATTCGATTCCCAACCCTTGTCTTCCCTGGTCAGGGACGTCAACAAGTTCAGCAATAACGTCATGGCTAAGATGTTGTTTCTGAATATTGGTGCGGCGCGTTACGGTGCGCCGGCCACCTGGGACAAGGGGATGCGGGCGATTCAGGGCTGGCTCGCGGAAAAGGATTTGATGTCGTCCGAGATCGTCCTGGAAAACGGCTCCGGCCTATCCCGTATCGAGCGAATCTCCGCCGCCTCCCTGGCTCGCCTGCTGACATACGCGGCTAGCAGGCCAGCTTATTACGAGTTTGCCGCCAGCTTGCCAGCCATCGGACTGGAAGGCACCCAGAAAAACCGCCTTAGCGGTTCTCCTCTGACTGGGCGGGCCTGGCTCAAAACCGGCAGCCTGAACGGCGCCCGCAACTTGGCCGGTTACGTGCTTGGGCCGGATAGTCGGCGGCGGGTCATGGTCATGCTAATCAACCATGGCAATGCGGGGGCCGCCGGGAAGGTCCAGGATGCCCTGCTGGAATGGGCCGTATCGATACCAGGCAGCCCTGTCGAAGGCAGCAGTGTTCCAGCTAAAGTGGAAATTAAGCATTAACTTATACACACCCGGAGACTTGACACGAGTCATTCCGGCAGTTAATTGGCAATTTTTCAGGGGAATGACGCAACTATTTGAAATATATATGTAATTCAGCTGCCCAATTTTTAGGCCTAGGCGATAAACTGCCGTCCCATAAGGCTTTTTTGCAGTTTGATGACACGTTTTCCACATAGTTATCCACAGGTTTCGTGGACAACCGGAAAACCCGCATACTGGCCCGCTAGTTCGTCCGCACTTCTCTTAAACCACTTTAACTTCACCCCCTAACACACGAAGTGCCTCAGCCAACCTCCGTCGCCCTGGCCAGGATCGCCAAAGTCGCCCTGGACGCCCCGCTGGACAAGCTTTTCGACTATCTGGCGCCAGATGCGACCGAAGCGGATATCGGCCGCCGGGTGGAAGCGCCCTTCGGCCATCGATACCAGATCGGCGTATTACTGGAACTGGCGGAAGGTTCCGAACTGCCGGCCGAGAGCCTCAAGCCCCTTCGTTCCATCGATCGACACACACCTCCCCTGCCCCACGATCTGCTGGCGCTGGCACGTTTCGCGGCCGGTTATTACCACCATCCACTGGGTGCGGTGCTAGCCGCCTTGCTGCCGCCAGCCCTGCGCCGGACGGCCCCCGACCGGAAGGAACCCATGCCCCGGGCCTATCGCCTGACCGAAGCGGGCCGGCACCATGCCGGGGACATACCGGCCCGGGCCACCGTCCAGCTTGCACTGGCGCAAGGCCTGCTTGCGGGCGACCTGGAGCGGGCCGCACTGGCCGAGCGTGAGAAGACACTCATTCGGGACTGGCTTCGGCGAGGTTGGGTAGAAGCGTTGGAAGGCGGGGTCATCCCCGGCCCGGAATTTGGCGACGGGCCGTCCATGCCGGAGCTGACCGGAGAGCAGGCTGAGGTCGTCGATGTCCTCTCCGCGGCCCAGGCCGGCTTTGCCACTTGGCTGCTACACGGCGTCACCGGCAGCGGAAAGACCGAGGTCTATCTGCGCCTGGTGGCCGACGTCCTGGCGCGGGGCAGGCAGGCCCTGATCCTGGTGCCAGAAATCCACCTCACGCCCCAGCTCACGGAACGCTTCGCCAGCCGTTTCCCCGGCCATCGCCTGATCGGGCTGCACAGCGGCCTGGCCGACGGCGAGCGGCGCGCGGTCTGGCTCGACGCCCTGGACGGCAAGGTGGATATCGTCCTGGGCACGCGCCTGGCGGTGTTCACCCCCCTGCCCCGCCTGGGCCTGATCGTTGTGGACGAGGAGCACGACGGCGCTTACAAGCAGATGGAAGGCATGCGTTATTCGGCCCGGGATGTGGCGGTCTGGCGCGGGCGCCAGCGCGACGTGCCGGTGCTGTTGGGTTCCGCCACGCCATCCCTGGAATCCTGGCGCAACGCCAAGGCGGGCCGCTACCGCCTGCTCAGCCTGACCCGGCGCGCCAACGCCAGGGCCGAACTGCCCAAGGTGCGCCTGGTGGACAGCCGCACCGACCGGCCGCGCCAGGGCTTCACCGCCACTTTGCTGGCCGGCCTGGGCGAACGCCTGGAACGAGGCGAGCAGAGCCTGGTTTTCATCAACCGGCGCGGCTATGCGCCAACGATGCTGTGCAACGGTTGCGGCCATGTGTTCCCGTGCCCGCGCTGTTCCGCCCACTTGGTCCTGCATCGCAACCGGGGCGGTTATCGGCTGGTCTGCCACCACTGTGGCCTCACCGCAAAACCACCGGATGCCTGCCCGGAATGCGGAGGCCTGGACTTGCGCGCCGCCGGCCAGGGCACCCAGCGGGTGGAGGAAACCCTGGCCGAACACTTCCCCGAGGCCCGCATCCTGCGCATCGACCGGGATACCACCGCGCGCAAGGGTTCCTTCGCCGCCATGCGCGACCGTGTGGAAGCACGGGAAGTGGACATCCTGGTGGGCACCCAGATCGTCGCCAAGGGCCACGACTTCCCACATCTCACCCTGGTGGGGGTCATCGGCGCCGACTACGCCCTGATATCCCCGGACTTCCGCGCCACCGAGCGCCTGTTCGCCCAACTCATGCAGGTTTCCGGGCGTGCCGGGCGCGCCGAACATGCCGGCGAGGTGCTGATCCAGACCGGCTATCCGCGCCATCCCCTCTACCAGTCCCTGGTCCGCCACGACTATCCCGGTTTTGCCGAAGCAGCCTTGAAAGAGCGGCGCGGCGCCGACGCCCCGCCCTATGCCAGTCAGGCCCTGTTACGCGCCGAGGCGGGGTCCGAGGAAGCCGCTCTCGGTTTTCTGCTGATGGCCCGCGAAGCGGGTTTGAGTCTGGCGAGGGGCGTCACCCTGTTCGATCCCGTGCCCGCCCTCATGGCCAAGGTCGCCAACCGGCACCGGGCCCAGCTCCTGCTCCAAAGCGGCGCCCGCGCCCGGCTTCAGGATTTCCTCAAGGCTTGGCTGGTACAACTGCGGGAACTGCCGGGCAAGAGCGTGCGCTGGAGCCTGGATGTGGACCCGGTGGATTATTGAAATTCTGTTTGGACTTGATAAAAAAACTTAACAGGCGGCAGGTCAGCCACCGTTTAGACTGAAGCCAGTCCGTCATAAAGCAGAAGACAACATGACAAATTCCCAAGGAGACCCGGCGCTGGAACCGGACCTGGACAGCATTCTGGCCCGCCACGGCGGCAAGCCGTACCGCTTGTTGCAGGTGTTGCGCGAGATACAGGAAGCCTTCCAATGCATCTCTCCCAAAGCGGTCACACAGGTGGCCGAAGCTTTGGGCGTGCCCCTGGCGCGGGTCTGGGGCGTCATCGGTTTCTATGCCTTTCTCACCGACAAGCCTTGGGGCCGCTTCCGGGTGCTGTTCTCCGACAACATCACCGACCGCATGCTGGGCAACATGGAGTTGCTCACCGCCCTGTGCGAGAAGCTGTGGGTGGAAAAGGGGCGCTTATCCGAGGACGGCCTGGTGTCCGTGGACACCACCTCCTGCACCGGCCTGTGCGACCAGGGGCCGGCGATTCTTGTGAACGGTTGGGCCATTCCCAACATCACGTGGGAGCGGCTGGAGCGGATCGCCGAACTGATCCTGGCGCAAACACCCGTGGAGGCCTGGCCCGCCGAGTTGTTCGCCATCGAGGACAACATCCGCCGAAGCGACATCCTCTTGAACCATGGCCTGCAGCCCGGCGACGCCCTGGGCGCCGCCATCGCCCGGGGTACCGAGGCCCAGGCCGAGCAGGCCGCCAACGCCCGCTCCTGGCGCGAGGCCAACATCAACCCACCCTCCGGCCCCCTGGCCACCCTGGAAGAGATCAAGCGAGCCAACCTGCGCGGACGGGGCGGCGCCGGCTTCACCACTGGCATGAAGTGGGAAGCCTGCCGCAACGCGCCGGGCAAAGTCCGCTACGTGGTCTGCAACGCAGACGAGGGCGAGCCCGGCACCTTCAAGGACCGGGTGTTGCTGCGGTCCTATGCGGACCTGGTGTTCGAGGGCATGACGGTATGCGCCTACGCCATCGGCGCAGGCCATGGCTTTCTCTACCTGCGTGGCGAATACCGCTTCCTGCTGGAACCCCTCAACGAAATCCTGGCCAAGCGCCGGGCGGCGAACCTGCTGGGCAAGGACATCCTGGGCCAGGCCGGCTTCGATTTCGACATCGAGATCCACCTGGGCGCTGGCGCCTATGTCTGCGGCGAGGAATCGGCCCTGATCGAATCCCTGGAAGGCAAGCGCGGCGTGCCGCGCAACCGGCCGCCCTATCCAGTCACCCATGGCTACTTGCAGAAGCCCACCACGGTGAACAACGTGGAGACCTTTTGCGCCGCCGCCCTCATCGCGAAACACGGCGGCGACTGGTACCGCGCCATCGGCACCGCCAAGTCAGCTGGCACCAAGCTGCTTTCCGTCGCCGGCGACTGCGCCCGGCCGGGCATTTACGAGTATCCCTTCGGCACCCCGGTGCGCCAGGTGCTGGAAGATTGCGGCGCAAAAAATACCCTGGCGGTGCAGATCAGCGGCCCCTCCGGCGTGTGTATCGACGCCTCCGAATTCGAGCGCCGCATCGCCTTCGAGGATCTGCCCACCGCCGGCGCCTTCACCGTGTTCGACGGCAGCCGGGACATGTTCGAGGTGGCGCTCAACTACGCCCACTTCTTCGCCCACGAAAGCTGCGGCTTCTGCACTCCCTGCCGGGTCGGCACCGCCATGCTGAAAAACACCATGGACAAAATCGCCGAGGGCCACGGCACCGCTCACGATCTGGCGGAAATCGAGAAGCTGGACAAGGTGCTGCATCAAAGCGCCCATTGCGGCCTCGGCCACACCGCCTGCAACCCCACCCTGGACACCCTGAAGCGCTTCCGCCCGGTCTACGAGCGCCGCCTCAAGTCCCTGGATTTCGAACCGGCCTTCGACCTGGACGGTGCCCTGGCCACGGCCCGGCGCATGACCGGGCGGGACGACGCCGGCGCCCACCTTTCCATGGAATCCGAGTCATGAGCGAGCTCGCCACCTTCCTCCTCGACGGCGAGGAAATCCCCTTCCAGCCCGGCCAGACCGTGATCCAGGCCGCCCTGGCTGCGGGCAGCTACATCCCCCACCTGTGCTACCACCCGGAGTTCAAGCCCCACGGCAGTTGCAAGGTGTGCACGGTGAAGGTCAACGGTCGCACCGCCGCCTCCTGCACCCTGCCCGCCCAGGCCGGCCTGGAAGTGGAAAGCGACACGGACGAGATCAACGACCTGCGCCGCACCCTGGTGCAGATGCTGTTCGCCGAGGGCAACCACTTCTGCCCCTCCTGCGAGAAGAGCGGCAACTGCGCGCTCCAGGCCCTGGGCTACGACCTGGGCGTGATGACCGCCGGCTTCCGTCATTTCTTCCCGGACCGGCCGGTGGACGCCTCCCATCCCGACATCCTGCTGGACTTCAACCGCTGCATCCTGTGCGAACTGTGCGTGCGCGCCTCCTGCGAGGTGGACGACAAGTGCGTGTTCGCCCTGTCCGGCCGGGGCCTCTCCAAGCACTTGGTGGTCAACGCGGAATCGGGGCTGCTGGCGGATACCGACATCGCGCTGACCGACAAGGCCATGGAAGTCTGCCCGGTGGGCGTGATCCTGAAGAAGCGGGTGGGCTTCGCCCAACCCATTGGCCAACGCCGCTACGACCCGGAGCCCATCAGCGCCCAGGCCCTGCGCGACGCGCCCCGGCCGCCCACCGGTGCGGGCCACTGCGCCGCCTGCGAGGTGGAAGAATGATGATCGGTACTGTTGAATCCCCCCTAACCCCCCTTTTCCAAAGCAACCGTGTTCAAGCGCAAGCAT
>CAZEOR010000156.1:0-6847 GCA_964513695.1 uncultured Thiobacillus sp. | reverse complement strand
GAAAACCCCTGAAAGGCCTGAAAACGCGCGATTTATATCACACCGGGGCCTCTCAGGCTTGGATGGAGGGCCAATATCGGAGCAATAAAAAAGGCCGGGAGAGCCCGGCCTTTTCGCCAAATCGGCAAGACTTACAGGGACAGAACCCAGTCAGCCAGCTTCTTGGCATTTTCGTCGGAAACCTGCGGGTGCGGGGGCATCGGAACGGCACCCCAAACTCCCTTGCCACCCTTCTTGATCACGCCAACCAGATGCTCTTCAGCCTTGGCGTCACCCTTGTATTTCTTGGCCACATCCTTGAACGAGGGACCGACCACTTTCTTTTCAACTTGGTGACAGCTCATACAAGCGCTTTTCTGGGCCAGGGCCTGGTCAGCGGAAGCAATACCGGCTGTCAGAGCCAGAGCGGCGGCGGCGGCGAAAACGATAGCTTTCATGTGTACATCTCCTTTTTTGCAAAAAAGGCAACAAACGTTGCGCGACGAATCTTACTGGACGGTCTAGTCACTGAAAATAGCCGTCAGATCATGAATTTGGACTATTTCCGGTAGGCAATTAACGCCAGCGTAGACGTAGGCGTTGACGGTGTTTCTGATAGGTTTATGCAAACTGGTAGGAATATCAGTGGCTTCTCTGGTCAATTTGAACAACAAATCGTGAATTCCAGCGGTTTTGTCTGCGATTCGTTTCCATTCGGACAATTCCGGTTCAGGCCCGCGCAACACGATCACCCTCGGCGGCTCAAGAAATTCCGCCAGGGCGGTAAGCCGGCTGGGATAGGGGGCGAGGGATTCGATCATGGCGGACTGGTACAGATCCAGGGTCCGCTCAGCCGCCCGCTAACCCCGCAGTCGGCCAGCTGGCGGGGCAATGTTCCGCTGAGAAGTTGCCCTCCTTGGCTGGCAAGGGATGGATGTCGGATTGAAATGAAGGTGAAGAGGGGGTGAAGTGGATCGGTATCATGGCCGAGTCCAAGGGACTGCGGCCACACTGAACACCCATCCGGAATGGGTGCCCCAGCCCATGTTGATTGGAAGCACGTTCCAGTCTGACCTATTCCAGCCCCTGGCTGGCCAGGTAATCCTCGTAGCCGCCCTCGTAAACCACATGGCTGCCGTCCAGCTTGAGCTCGATGATCTTGTTGGCCAGGGACGAGACGAACTGGCGGTCGTGGGAGACGAAGATCAGGGTGCCGGTGAAGGCGTCCAGGCCGTTGTTCAGGGACTCGATGGATTCCATGTCCAGGTGGTTGGTGGGCTCGTCCATCAGGAGCACGTTGGGGCGCAGCAGCATGAGTTTGCCGAACAGCATGCGGCCCTGCTCGCCGCCGGAGATGACGCGCACGGGCTTCTTCACGTCGTCGCCGGAGAACAGCAGGCGGCCCAGGGTGCCGCGGATCAGGGTTTCCACGTCATTCCCGTCGTAACCGCCGGCGCGCACCCATTCGGTGATCCATTCGGTGAGCGGTTCGTCCGAGTCGAAGTCGGCCGAGTGGTCTTGGGCGAAATAGCCCGGCTTGGCCTTTTCCGCCCATTTGATGGTGCCGTGGTCGGGCTTCAGTTCGCCCATGAGCAGGCGCAGCAGGGTGGTCTTGCCGACGCCGTTTTCGCCGATGATGGCGATGCGGTCGCCGGCGGAGATGTGCAGGTTGAGATTGTTGATCACCTTCTGGCCGGCCTCGTAGCCGAAGCTCAGGTTTTCCACTTCGGCGGCCAGGCGATGCAGCTTTTCCCGCTCGTCGAAATCGAAGCGGATCCAGGGGTACTGGCGGCTGGAGGGTTTCATGTCCTCGGGCTTGATTTTATCGATCAGTTTCAGGCGGCTGGTGGCCTGCTTGGCCTTGGACTTGTTGGCGGAGAAGCGGCGCACGAAGTCCTGCAGCTCGGCCACCCGTTCCTTGGCCTTGGCGTTGGCGGCGGACAGGCGCTCCCGGGCCTGGGTGGCGGCTTCCATGTAGTCGTCGTAGTTGCCCGGGTAGACCTTGAGGGTGCGGTAGTCCAGGTCGGCCATGTGGGTGCAGACCTGGTTCAGGAAGTGGCGGTCGTGGGAGATGATGATCATGGTGGAGTCGCGCGCGTTGAGCACGTCCTCCAGCCAGCGGATGGTGTTGATGTCCAGGTTGTTGGTGGGTTCGTCCAGCAGCAGGATGTCCGGGTTGGCGAACAGCACCTGGGCCAGCAGCACGCGCAGTTTCCAGCCCGGCGCCACTTCGCGCATGGGGCCCTGGTGCTTGTCGGAGGGGATGTCCAGGCCCAGCAATAGCTCGCCGGCGCGGGCCTCGGCGTCGTAGCCGCCCATCTCGCCGAAATGGGCTTCCAGCTCGGCGGCGCGCATGTAGTCCGCTTCCGTCGCCTCCGGGTTCATGTAGATGGCGTCCTTCTCCTTCATCACCGCCCACATGTCGGCGTGGCCCATGAGCACCACGTCCAGCACCCGCTCGTCCTCGAAGGCGAACTGGTCCTGGCGCAGGAAGGCCATGCGCTCATGGGGGTCGATGGAGACATTGCCGGCGGAGGGCTCCAGCACCCCGGCCAGGATCTTCATGAGGGTGGATTTGCCGCAGCCGTTGGCGCCGATGAGGCCGTAACGGTTGCCGTCGCCGAACTTGACGTTGACGTTCTCGAACAGCGGCTTGGCGCCGAACTGGATGGTGAGGTTGGAAGCGGTGAGCATGGGAAAGCCTATATCAATCAGCCCGCCATTTTACTCGTTACTGCTGTTGCCAACCGAAGCAGATGCGGTTGTCCCGATCTGTTTGGCCGTTCTCCCTTATATGAAATGGAGTCGGTCGAGCATGTGCCAGTGTGATCGGGTTTGAAGGCGCTGCCGACGCCGGTAACGGGAAGGATATGCCCGCATGCCGGCCCGGTACGCCACTTCCTGCCCTGTCTGTACGCAAGTGGCAGAGTAGGATGGACAATTATTGAACAATCCTGGCGGGAGATGAATCGAAGCGCGTATTCTCCGGGCGCCTTCCGGATGCCATGAACATTTATCACGCCATGACCGCCTACCTGCCTTTTTCCCTGCTGTTTCTCGCCGTTGCCGGCCTCACCCGCCTCGGTCTGACCCTCTATGTCGGGCCGGCGGCGGTTTCTCCCGTCCTTTGGCCACAAATATTTCTGCGCGGCCTGGGCTTCGACTTGGCGGTTCTGGTCTGCCTGCTTGCGCCCCTGATGTTGCGGGATGCGTTCTGGCCGCGTCGTTGGAGGGTCAAGCAATGGAAGAGGCCGCTGCGTCTGTTCTGGTTTTTCGTCGCGGCCGCGATATTCCTGTTCGGTGCATTGTCGGAATGGACTTTCTGGGAAGAATTTGCCACGCGCTTCAACTTTATCGCCGTGGACTATCTGATCTACACCCACGAAGTCATCGGCAACATCTTGGAATCCTATCCGGTCGGATGGTTGCTGTCCGGCATCGCGCTCTTGGCGGCATTACTTACTTGGTTGTTTCGGCGCCGGATTTCCGGTCTGGATGGCGAGTCGCCGACAGGAACGCGGCGCTGGGGCTACGCCGTGCTTGCTTTTGTCCTGCCCTGGGCGGCCTGGCATATGGCGGACATCGATCAGATGCAATTTTCCGAGAATGCCTATGCCAATGAACTGGCAGGCAATGGGCTGATGACCTTTGGTGCCGCTTTGCGGCGCAATGAACTGGAATACAAGCGTTTCTATCGTACTTTGCCGGTAGCGGATGCCCATCGCATTCTGGCGGAGGTTGGGGTGGAGCGGGAGCCATTGTCCAAGGCGCTGGCGAAACATCACGATGAAAGTGAAGGATTTGACGCCCAGCGCCTACCCTTCAAGCGTCCGCCGCGCAATGTCGTGCTGATCACGGTGGAGAGCCTATCGGCCGAGTATCTCGGTGCCTTTGGCAACAAGCAGGGGCTGACGCCGCGCCTTGATGCCTTGATCAAGGATGGAATGCTATTTACCCAGCTTTACGCCACCGGCACCCGCACTGTGCGTGGCCTGGAGGCTCTTTCTCTGGGGACGCCGCCCATTCCCGGGCAGGCCATCGTGCGCCGACCCGGGAACGAGCATCTGTCCACGGTGGGCGAAATCCTGCGCCGGCAGGGCTACGAGACCTTCTTCATCTACGGCGGCTATGGCTATTTCGACAACATGAACGCCTATTACGCCGGCAATGATTATCGGGTCATCGATCGCACTGACTTTCCCAAAGGCTCGGTGGGTTTTGCGAATGTTTGGGGAGTGGCGGACGAGTTCCTGTTCGACAACACGCTGAGTCAGCTAGACCGGAGCCACGCTGATGGCAAGCCGTTCCTGGCCCAGGTCATGACCACGTCGAACCACCGCCCCTATACCTATCCCGATGGTCGCATCGACATCCCTTCTCCGGGCGGGCGCAACGGCGCGGTGAAATACACGGACTTTGCCATCGGTCGATTCATAGATCAGGCCAGCAAGAAGCCCTGGTTCGCAGATACCCTGTTCGTCATCGTGGCAGACCACTGCGCCTCGGCGGCGGGCAAGTCGAAGCTGCCGGTGCCCGGCTACCATATTCCCTTGATTCTCTATGCGCCCCGTCTGCTGCCTCCTGGCCGCGGCGACAGGATGGCCAGCCAGATCGACATCCCGCCCACCTTGCTGGATGTGATGGGCTTGCCCGGAGACGATTACTTTTTCGGCAAATCCCTGTTCGAGCAGGAAAAGGATGCCCCGCGCGCTTTCATCAGCAACTATCAGGAATTGGGCTACCTGAAAGATGGACGACTGACCGTGTTGGGGCCGAAACGGCGGGTGGAAACCTTCCTAATCGACGCTAAGGGTGACGCGAAGCCAACGACAGTGGACGAACGCCTCCGGGACGAGGCTGTGGCTTACTATCAGACCGCCTTCCAGGCTTTCAAGGACGGAGAGCTGAAGCTACGCAGGAAGTGAGAATTCAGAACCGGGACGCGTTATTCAACTTCGTCAGGCAGGCCGTCATGCCAGAGGCAGACCCGGTTGCCACCCTCGGACTTGGCAATGAGCTGGGCCCGTTCCACCCGGTCCAGCGTCTCGTCGATGAAGAAGATGGGGTCCAGGGTTACGACACCGAAAGAAGCGGTCAGACGGATGGTTTTGTCGTCCACCGGGAATGGTGTGGCGGCCAGCATTTCGCGTAGCCGATTGAGGAGGACGCCGGCCTGGTCCAGGTCGGTGGTGGGCAGGCAAAGCAGGAATTCCTCGCCACCCAGGCGGTAGATGGTGTCGTAGCCGCGCAGGTGGCCGGCGAAGAAGGCAGCCACCGCCTTCAGTACTGCGTCGCCGATACGCTGGCCATGGGCTTCGTTGATGAGGGCGAAATCGTCCAGGTCCACATAACAGACGACACAGGGCTGGCGGGTGCGTTGAACCCGTTCGATCTCCTCGGCCAGCCGCAGATGTACGGCCTGCCGGTTCCAGGCGCCGGTGAGCTTGTCGACAGCGCCCAACTCTTCCATGAGCGCCTGCTCCATGCGTCGCAGCAACTGCCGAACGCGGCCGGCGACGGCCACCAGGGCGTCATAATCGGCGGGTGCGATGGGCTGGCCGGCGGACTGCGCCATCAGCAGATGTCGGGCGATACCATGCATGGACTGATGCGCCACTTCGATAGCGGCATGGCTGGGTTCCTTGCCCAGATGGATTTTGGCCGGACCGTGCAACCAATGCCCCAATCCGCAGCGAAGGTGAGCATCCTCGGTAAGATCGTCTTCACTGACCTGGCCGCCGCAGATCAACTGGCGATTGAGCCGAGCCAGCCATTGGGCATGGTTGGCGATGGCCCGATCCAGATCGTGGAGGCGGGCCAGGGTTTCGGCATGGGCTGTCTCAGGCTGGGGCATGATTCGGCTCCTGTGGGTTCAATGCGGGGTGTTTGGCCTGGGGACGATCCAGGTGGTAGCCCTGGGCCTTATCCACCCCCAGTTCGGCCAATAGTTTGAGTGTGGCTTCATCTTCCACGCATTCGGCCACCGTGGTCTTGCCCAGGCCTCGGGCGACTTCCACCATGCCGCGTACGAAGACCTGGTTGTCATGATCGTGGGGCAGGTTGCGGATGAACATGCCGTCGAGTTTGATGGTGTCCACCCGGATATGCTTGAGATATGCGAAGGAGGCGAAACCGGCGCCGAAGTCGTCCAGGCAGACGCCGCAGCCGGTTTGCTTGATTGCTTCGATGAAGCGCTCGGCGTCGGTCAGGTCGGACACGGCGGCGGTTTCGGTGATCTCGATCAATAGCCGGGACGGATCGGCTTGATGTTCTCGTAACAATTCGCTGATGAAGGCTGGCAGGCCGGGATCATCGAAGGAACGTCCGGAGATGTTCACCGCGATGGGGGGGGCCAAGGGGCGTTCGGCCAACAGGCGCACTGCCTGACGCAGCACCCAGCGGTCTATTTCCAGAATCTTGTTGCTCTTTTCCGCTATTGGAATGAAAAGTCCGGGAGGGACCAGTTCTCCGCTGGTTTCGTCGCGTAATCGGATCAGCGCCTCGACGTGGGCCAGGCGCCGGGTACGGGTGTGGTAAACCCCCTGGTAATGCAGTTCGAACAGGTTCTGTTCAAGGGCGCGGGCAAGCCGGTCATTCCATGATAGGCGGCTGACCATTTCCGGCGTGGTGTCCAAATCGGCCCGGTAGGCGCGCCAGGCGTTCTTGCCGGCTTGCTTGGCTTGGTACATCGCAGCGTCGGCGCAAGCCACGAGCTGATCCTGGTCGGAGGCATGCTCGGGATAGAGAGCGATGCCCAGGCTGGAGGAAATGTGCAGGGTTTGCCCTTCCAGGCGGAAAGGAATCTGGGCGATGGAGCGTACGATCCGTTCCGCCAGGGCTTCCGCCTGGGTGCGGTCGGCGCTTGGCA
>CAZEOR010000155.1:0-6857 GCA_964513695.1 uncultured Thiobacillus sp. | reverse complement strand
CAGGTCCTCGGTACCTTTGAAACCGATACGGCTGGTGTTGTCCTGAACAGCGGGGGTCACGCCAGTAGCATTGGTATCTTCCAGGGCGACGTTCAGCACGCCATACACGTCAACGTTGGAGGTCGCGGCGAAAGCGGGCGCGGAAACGGCACCAGCAACAGCCAGAGCGATCAGGGACTTCTTCATGTTCATACTCCTATCAGGTTGATGAAACTGCTTGCCCTAACGCGGCGGCCCGGTTTCCCTGCCTCCGCCCTCCTCGATGAGAAGGGGGCCCAAAAAACCTCTCGCGCGAGAAGTTGGAGCGCATTCTGACCAAGACTTAAGAGGAGGGCCAAATCCGGAATTCGATTTCAAGTAATTTATTAAGAGTGTTGTAGCGGGTGTGCAACAAATTGCTTTGCATCAAATAAAAAAAGTTCCCAGCAGGGCTTGCGGGCCGGGAAAAATTCAACAAGGCAATGCCGAACACCGGGAAAAATTCACCCGTTCCGCATCCGCGCCAGCTTGACGGGCAGGTAATCCCGGGTGGCCTGATAGCCGGTCTGGAACAAGGTGTTCTTCTGTTCGTGGGTCATGCGGAATTCCAGGGGCGACATGCCTTCCGTCTCGATCAGCACGGTATTGAGCCAGAGCGCCTCGCTGAGATATTCCCGTGACAGCGTGCTCATGAAGGTGCGGATCAGCATGAACATGTAATCCGCCACGGGCAGGATCTTCCGGACAGGGTGGTTATCGGCCACCCGTTTGTCGCGCAGGCGGAAGCACACCACCGGCGTATGGTCGCCGGCCCAGTCCTTGAACAGGCCGTCTTCGGCCAGGATGCTGCCATCCACCAGCACATGCTTTCCATAGTGGTGGAAAGGAAACAGCAGGGGGATGGAAATGGAATAGAGCACGGCCTTTGCCACCGGCAGGTCCGGCGCGGTTTCCCGGTTGAAGGCGATGGGTTCGCCGGAGCGCACATCGGTGGCCACCACATGCAGCTCGACATCCAGATCCTTGAAACAGGCGCCTTGCAACTCCCCGTCCATCCAGCGTTCGAAGTGCCGTCCGGAGGAAAGCCCGCCGCGCAGAAGCAGGTTGACCAGGGAGTAGCCGCGAAACTGGCTGAAATTCACATCGCGGAACAAAGCCTTCATGTAGTCCGTGCTCTTGCCCACCGCCGCCAGCGAGGCCACCACGCTACCGCCGGAAACACCGACCAGGTGCCGGTATTCGATGCCCAAGTCATGCAAGGCCGTGAGCACGCCCACGTGGGCGGGCAGGCGGGTGCCACCGCCCGCCAGGACCGGAACGATACGTTGCGTCAGGGGGGTGTCCAAAAGGCTCTCCTGCTTATATGAAGGCAGGCGTCGCATCGCCTTGCCGCTCCCTCCGGCCGGAATGTTGCCGGGGCGGACGTATTATTCCGTTGTCCCAGCCATCGGGAAAGCCGCTTATGCCCCCGCCACCCCAATATCCGTGGAATAGATCCCCCGCTCCAGCTATTTCCCTGCAACGGGAACTGGCCCGGCAGGTGGAAACGGCAAGCCGGTTGCCTGCTGTCGTCTGCCGGAAACCACACGGGCCGCCCATCGCCTGGCTTCGGGATAGATAATCCCGCCCATGCCTGTCCACGCCATCTCCCTCATGGGCCCCACCGCCAGCGGCAAGACCGATCTGGCGGTCTGGCTGGTGGAGCGCTTTCCCCTGGAAATCATCAGCGTGGATTCGGCCCTGGTCTACCGGGATATGGACATCGGCACAGCCAAGCCGGATGCGGCAATCCTGGTGCGGGCGCCCCATCATCTGATCGACCTGACGCCCCCCACCGAATCCTATTCCGCCGGGCAATTCAAGTGCGATGCGACCCGCGTCATGGAGGAAATCACCGGGCGCGGCAAACTACCCTTGCTGGTGGGCGGCACCATGATGTACTTCCGGGCGCTCAGGGGCGGTCTGGACGAACTCCCCGCCGCTGATCCGGCATTGCGCGCCGAACTGGTCACGCGCGGCGCAAGCGCAGGCTGGCCCGCACTCCACGCCGAACTGGCCCGGCTGGACCCGGAAACCGCGGCGCGGCTCAAACCCAACGATTCCCAGCGTATCCAGCGCGCCCTGGAACTGTGCCTGACCACCGGTGGCCCCATGTCGGCCTTGCTGAACCAGTCCACCGCCGCGAAAGAAAAAAAGGGTAACTGGCTGGAATTCGCCCTGTTCCCGGAAGACCGGGCCTGGTTGCACCGGCGCATCAACCAGCGTTTCGCCCGGATGCTGGAAATGGGCCTGGTGGAGGAACTGCAAGCCCTGCGTCATCGTTACTCCCTCCACCCCGCCCTGCCCGCCATGCGCTGTGTCGGCTACCGCCAGGCCTGGCGCCATCTGGAAGGCGAGATCGACGCGACCGCGCTCTACGAGCAAGGTGCCGCCGCGACCCGTCAGCTCGCCAAGCGGCAGCTCACCTGGCTGCGCAGTTGGCAAGGCGCCCAGCGGCTGGAATGCGCCGCGTCCGACCTGTTCGATCGGGTGGCAACCCAAGTGGATGCGGCTCTGAAGGGGGAAGGCCGCGCCAGCTAGACCAGTGCGACAATCCCCACACTCCCCACTCCCCACTCCTCAGATGCTCAGCTACCGCCACGCCTTCCACGCCGGCAACCACGCCGATGTGCTCAAGCATTTCGTCCTGGTCTGCCTGTTGCGCTACCTGGCCCAGAAAGACAAGCCCGTCACGGTCGTCGATACCCACGCCGGCGCCGGCGCCTACGGACTGGATGCAGGCTACGCCACCAAGAACGCGGAACACGAGTCCGGCATCGGCCGCCTGTGGTCGCGCACCGATCTGCCGCCGGCCCTGGCGGATTACGTGGACCTGGTGCGTGGCATGAACGCCGCCGGCAAACTCACTTTCTATCCCGGCTCGCCCTATCTGGCGGCGAAACTGTTGCGCCCCCAGGATCGGCTGCGGCTGTTCGAAATGCACCCCACCGACGTGGAACTGCTAGGCAAGACCTTCCAGGACGACGGCAAGCGGATGATCGTCACCCGCGGCGACGGCTTCGCCGGCCTCAAGGCCCTGCTGCCGCCCCCATCGCGCCGGGGCCTGGTGCTGATCGACCCCTCCTACGAGGACAAGGCCGACTACCCCCGTGTGGTGGAAGCGCTGAAGGACAGCCTCAAGCGCTTTCCCACCGGCACCTATGCCATCTGGTACCCGCACCTGTCCCGGCCGGAAGCGCGCCGCCTGCCGGAGCGGCTGCGGGCAGGCCACGGCGCGGAATGGCTGGATGCCAGCCTGTCGGTACGCAAACCCGCTACCGCCGAACCGGGCATGACCGGCAGCGGCATGTTTGTGGTCAACCCGCCCTGGACCCTGGCGGAAACCCTGCGCGAATGCCTGCCGGTACTGAAGTCCAGCCTGGCCCTCGACGGCGGTTCAAGCTTTCACATTGAAACCTCAGCGGAGCAGCATCGATGATTCCCCCGATACAGCACGAGCACGGCATCGTCACCTTGGACGCGGATTACCTGCGCCCCGGCCTGGCGGCCATCCATCTGATCGTCCAGGACGGCCGGGCGGCCATCGTCGACACCGGCACCAACCAGTCGGTACCCATGGTGCTGGCGGAACTGAAAGGTCTGGGCCTCACGCCAGCGGACGTGGCGTATGTGATCGTCACCCATGTCCACCTGGACCATGCCGGCGCGGCCGGCGCCCTGTTGCAGAACTGCCCCAACGCGAAACTGGTGGTCCATCCCAAGGGCGCCCGCCATCTCATCGACCCGGCCAAGCTGGTGGCGGGCTCCATCGCGGTATACGGACGTGAGCACTTTCTGGCGCTGTACGGCGAGATCGTGCCGGTGCCGGCGCAGCGGGTGATCGAGGCGGCGGATGGCTTCCGGCTGGATTTCTGCGGCCGCACCTTCACTTTCCTGGACACCCCCGGCCACGCCCGCCACCACTTCTGCATCCACGATAGTCTCAGCGACAGCCTGTTCACCGGCGACACCTTCGGCCTCTCCTACCGGGAATTCGACGTGGATGGAAGGCCCTTCACCTTCCCCACCACCACCCCGGTGCAATTCGAACCCGAGGCCCTGCACGCCTCGGTCGACAGGTTGGTGGCCACCGGGGCCAAAGCGGCCTTCCTCACCCACTACGGCCGCATCGAGGGACTGGCCGGCATCGCCCCGGCCCTGCACGAAATGATCGACGAGTTCGTGGATTTGACGAAGGCCGCCCCCGGCGAGGGCCAGGAGCGCCACGACTGGCTGAGCGCGAAAGTGGAAGGCAACCTGCTGAGCCGGCTGCGCGCCCACGGCTGCGCGCTGGACGACGCCATCTGCAAGGAATTGCTGGCCAACGACGTGGAGCTCAACACTCAGGGGTTACTTGTCTGGCGGGATCGGTAAGACACCTCCCCCTTTCGCAAAGGGGGATTGAGGGGAATTTGGCGACCGTAGCAGAAGTGAAATCGGGTTAAATCCCCCCTACCCCCCTTTAAAAAAGGGGGAAAAACAGTTTCACCCGAAGAACGCCGCTTCCGCCTCCTCCGGCAGCTTGATGCCGGTGACCCGCGCCTTCTGCAACACTTCCCAGTAATACCGGTAGGTGGCCCGGTCGTGCAGCTCCCCCGCGTGCTGGATGGGGCCCCAGTCCGCCTTCTGGGCGGCCTGCAGGATGGCGGCGCCGGTTTCCACCTCGGAATAATCCGGTTTCATGGCGTCGACGATGGGCTGGATCTGGGTGGGGTAGATGCTCCACTGGCGCAGGAAGCCGAACTCCATGCGCGCCCGCCTCGCGTCCTGGTAGGTCGTGTAGGGGTTCTTCAGGTCCAGGGTGACGTTGTGGGCGGGGATGACGCCGTTGGCCAGGGCCGCCGCCACCACCTCGGTCTTGGCGCGGGCGATGAGCTTGTGCTCGAACTGGCCGGGGCTGCGCATGGCGCTGGCGGGGATGGCGCCGTGGTGGCCGGAGACGAAATCCATCAGGCCGAAATCCAGCACCTGGAGCCAGGGCAGCGTGGCGATGCGGTGCACGTCGCGCAGGGCGCCGTGGGTTTCCACCAGGATATGTATGGGGATCTCACGCTGGATGTCGTGCTTGGCCGCCACCGATTGGATATACGTGATCATCTCGGCGGCGTGGCCGTACTCGGTGCTCTTGGGAATGGTGAGATAGGCCAGCAGCTTGCCGGCGCCCCCCACCAGGATGTCCACGTCCTGGCGCCAGGCCGGGTGGCTGTAGTCGTGGATGCGGGCGCCGGCCATGAGGTGGCGGTTGGCCTCGGTGCCCAGCACGCGCACAATCATTTCCGCGTGTTCCCGCTCCCGGCCGGCGGGGGCGCCGTCCTCGCAATCGCAGGTGATGTTGAATACCGGGCCCAGCTTCTCCATCTGTTCCAGGGCCTTGAAGATCAGCTTCTCGCTGCCGGCGAAATGCTCGCAGGCGGGGATCACCGGGAAGGGCTTCTCGCCGGCGAACAGGGCGGCATCGGGGTGGACGGGGTGGGTCATGGAAGCTCCTGAAGAGAAATCGGTGTCATCGGGAATATCGCGGTTGGAGAAATCCCCCCTGTCCCCCCTTTTACAAAGGGGGGAACGCCCAGACGAGCCAACTCCCCTACTTTCAGGAAAGGAGGGATGCCCAGGCCTGCCATCTCCCCCCTTTCATAAAGGGGGGCTGGGGGGGATTTAACCCAAGGTGAAATGCGCAACACGTCTCAACTCCTGCGCGGCATCAGCACCGTGTAATCCAAATCCAGCACCACGTTGGGGTGGTATTTCTTCTTTCCGCCGGCGTCAATCATGGGGTCTTTCAGATCGGCGGCCACCATGTTCTTGATGCCCAGCATGCGCAGGCGTAGCGCCCCCAGATCGGCGCGATCGGGCAGATCCCATTTCTCCAGCACGATCGTGCGGGTGTAGAGGGTGTCGCCGGCAAAGGTGGGATTGCAATGGGTGCCGCCGTTGATGGCGGCGATGAGCAGGGCGTTTTCCAGCCCTTCGTAACTCAGGGCGCGGCACAGGGAAATCACGTGGCCGCCGTAAACCAGGCGCCGGCCGAAGGCGCTGTCCTTCATCAGGTGGGCGTCGAAATGCAGCCGCGCCGGGTTCTGGTAGAGGCGGGTGGCGAAGGTGTGGTCCGGCTCGTCCAGGGTCATGCCGGCGGGGTGGTCGACGCGCTCGTCCACCTCGTAGTCATCCCACAACCAGGGGCCGCCGGTGAGGCGGGTTTCGTAGTCACGGGCGTCGAGGAAGGCGGGCACCGCCAGGCGTTGTGGCGCGACGAAGACAGGGGTTTCCGGCACCACCGCCTTGGGCGCGGCATGGCTTCTGTCCCGCTTCTTGACCATCACCCAGCGGATCCAGGTCAGCACTTCCTTGTCGTCCTGGTTGACTGCGGTGGAGCGCACCCACACCACACCGGACTCGCCGGTGCTGTTCTCCTTCAGGCCGATCACCACGGATTCCGCCGCCAGGGTGTCGCCCACGTAGACCGGCGCCAGGAAGCGCACGTCGGCGTAGCCCAGGTTGGCGACGGCGTTGAGGGAGATGTCGGAAACGGTTTTGCCGAAGGCCAGGTGGAAGGCCAGCAGGTCGTCCAGCGGACGTTTCGTGTAGCCCAGGGCGTGGGCCACGGGGGCGGCGCAACCGATGACGTGGCGCGAACCGGTCAGAGCCAGGTAGAGGGCGATGTCCCCCTCCCCCACCGTGCGCGGCGTGGGGTGCAGGAAGGTCTGGCCGAGGCTGAAATCCTCGAAGAAGTTGCCGGCGGATGTCTTGCTCATGCTTGTCTCCGGGTTGAGGGGCCGTCAGGCCGCCACATCGGCTTCCATCTTCTCGATCATGGCGTGAATCATCAAGGTGCGGCGCGC
>CAZEOR010000154.1:0-6870 GCA_964513695.1 uncultured Thiobacillus sp. | reverse complement strand
GATAGCCCTCCTCCCGGTATTGCAGCACTGACACGGCGCCGTGGCGCTTGGACAGCCGTTCGCCGTCCTGGCCCAGGATCATGGGTACGTGGGCGTAGGTGGGAATGGGGGCGCCCAGGGCCTGGAGGATGTTGATCTGGCGCGGGGTGTTGTTGACGTGGTCGTCGCCGCGGATGACATGGCTGATAGTCATGTCCCAGTCGTCCACCACCACGCCGAAGTTGTAGGTGGGCACGCCATCACCGCGCACGATGACCAGATCGTCCAGTTCCGCGTTGGCCACCGTGATGGAGCCCTTGATCATGTCGTTGAAGGTGACTTCGCCGTCCAGTGGCGTCTTGAAGCGGATCACGGGTATGACCCCAGCGGGCGGAGCGGGCAACACCTTGCCGGCCTCGGGCCGCCAGCGGCCGTCGTAGCGGGGCTTCTCGCCGCGCGCCTTCTGGGCTTCGCGCATGATGTCCAGTTCGTCCTTGCTGGCGTAGCAGTAATAGGCCTTGCCTTCCTCCAGCAATTGGTCCACCACGGCCTTGTAACGCTCCATGCGCCGCATCTGGTAGTAGGGGCCTTCGTCCCAGTCGATGCCCAGCCAGGCCATGCCGTCCAGGATCGCCTGCACGGAAGCCTGGGTGGAGCGCTCCTGGTCGGTATCCTCGATGCGCAGGATGAATTCGCCGCCCATCTTGCGGGCGTAGGCCCAGGAGAACAGGGCGGTGCGGGCGCCGCCGATATGCAGGTAGCCGGTGGGCGAGGGGGCGAAACGGGTACGGACCATGGCGTGGAACGGGTGCGGAAAACCAGCGATTCTACTGGAAGGCACCCTCTCGCCATAAATCTGTCGCGCCGTAAAAAGACTTTGACCGGTTTGGATGGCCTCTTTAGAATGCGCCGCCTCGGGTCGGCCCGATTCATTCAAACCGATCTTGCGGGCAGTTAGCTCAGCGGTAGAGCACCGCCTTCACACGGCGGGGGTCACAGGTTCGAACCCCGTACTGCCCACCAAATACACAAAAGCCGGCCAGGAGCCGGCTTTTGTCATTGTTTTCCGCCCTGGGAGTCGAAAATCAGCCAACGCAACGCCAATCGCTTCGATCTCCTGATATTCGACTGGGATGGAACCCTGATGGATTCCGCTGGAGTGATCGCGGCCTGCATCCAGGCAGCCAGCCGCGACATGGGCCTGCCCGTACCCAGCCGCGAAGAAGCCAGCCATATCATCGGTCTCGGCCTGCGCCAGGCGTTGGAAACCTTGTTTCCCGACCTGCCGGAGGAAGAGCATCAGCCTCTTGCCGACCACTATCGCCGACATTTCCTGGGCCAGGATGCGGAAATCCCCCTGTTCGAGGGCGCCAGGGAATTGCTCGCCGAACTGCGCGAGCGGGGGTACCTGCTCGCCGTTGCAACCGGAAAAGCCCGGCGGGGATTGGACCGGGCGTTCGACCATACAGGGCTACAGCCGTATTTCCATGCATCCCGTACCGCTGACGAGACTTTCTCCAAACCCCACCCGGCCATGATCGAGGAGTTGCTGGACGAACTGATGATCGAGCCGGATCGGGCCTTGATGATCGGTGATACCACCCATGACCTGGAAATGGCGCGCAATGCCGGGATCGCTTCACTTGCCGCCGGTTATGGGGCGCATCCCCCCGAAGGGTTGTCCGACCATGGGGCACTGGCAGTCTGTCTCAGTTTTTCGGAACTCGCTTCATGGCTCAGGAACCACGCCTGATTTGCGCCGCTTCCGACTTGAAGGAAGCCGGTGATGGAATTCGGTTCGAAGTGCAGTTGGGCGATGAAACCATGCCGGCTTTCCTCATACGCTGGGGGGGCAAGGTTCACGCCTACCTCAACCGTTGCGGCCATGTCCCGATCGAACTCGATTGGCAGCCGGGGGAGTTCTTCGACTACTCGCGGCTATACTTGATCTGTTCAACCCACGGCGCCCTTTATGATCCGGCCACCGGCGCGTGCCTGGGGGGACGATGCGAAGGGCGGGGCCTGACCGCTGTTTCCGTGGTGGAGCGGGACGGCAATATCTATCACGAGGAACCTTGAATGCCAGATGACCAGAACCTGGAGAACCAGGAGCGCAGCGCGCTCGAACGCTTGTTGCTGGCCCACCTGAACGAGCAGCGCAGATCGCGACGCTGGGGTGTGTTTTTCAAATCCCTGGGCTTTATCTGGTTGTTCATCGTTTTGGTTCTTGTGTTGACTCACGAAGGCGACGGGATTACCTCCGGTGGACCTCATACGGCCTTGGTCGAGCTCAATGGTGAGATCGGCGGTGAAAGTGGAATGACCGCAGATGCCCTGATCAGCGGCCTCAACGGGGCTTTCGAGGACAGGCATACCAAAGGCGTGGTCCTGCGTATCAACAGCCCGGGAGGCAGTCCTGTCCAGGCCGGCCAGATCTATGACGAGATCCGCCGATTGCGGGGTATGCACCCCAAGATTCCCCTCTATGTCGTGGTGGACGATATTTGCGCTTCCGGAGGCTATTACATCGCGGCGGCGGCGGACCGTATCTTTGTCGACAAGGCCTCCCTTGTGGGGTCCATAGGTGTACTCATGGATGGCTTTGGTTTCACGGAAGGCATGAAGAAGCTGGGTGTCGAACGCCGTTTGCTTACTGCCGGAGAAAACAAGGGTTTCCTCGACCCCTTCTCGCCCGTCGAACCTCGCCAGGAGGCGCATGCACGGGCCATGCTGGGTGAGGTACATGCTCAGTTCATCCAGATGGTCCGGCAGGGTCGGGGTAAGCGCCTGAAAGAAACGCCCGATATGTTCAGCGGTCTGGTTTGGAGCGGTGCCCGCAGCATCGAACTGGGCTTGGCCGATGCCTTGGGCAGCCTGGATTACGTGGCAAGGGAAGTGGTCAAGGCTGAGGATATCGTCGACTTCACACCCCAGGAAGGCTTGGCCGAGCGCCTGGCCCGCCGTATCGGTACCGCGATGGGCCAGGCGATCGGACCGTGGGCCAAGGATAAGTTGCGAGTCCATTGAGACTGGAGAGGGTGGATTACCCAGTGAGCGACTATCAGCCCATCGCCTGCATCGAGCATGAGCGGCTTGAATTCGCCGTGTTGCGGCGGATAAAGCTGAACCTGGAATATCGCGATGAACTCGGGCAAGTACAGAAACGCCTTGTTTTGCCCACGGACGTGGCGACACGAGGCGGCGCAGAATGGCTGAGTTTTCGTGGCTCAGACGGTCTTGACGCCGTGATCCGGCTAGACCGTATCGTTACGGCAAAGCCGGTCGACTGATTTCCGATATTCCAGCAGTACAAATAAAAAGCGCCCGGTCGGCCATTGGCCTCGCGGGCGCCGAAGGAGCTCGGTGCGTGATTAGGCGGCTACCTTGATCATGCTGGAGGCGCGGGCAGCCTGTTCCTGGGCCAGCTTGACGCCTTCCTGGAGCATGGCGCCGTATTCGGTGCTGGACTCATTGGCGAAAGCCATGCTGTCACGCAGGGCGGACATGTTGCGCTCGCCGCATTCGCGCAGCAGGGTGGTTTGACCGGCGATCAGATCCTGGTAACCCTTGGCTTTGGTCATCAGTTCCAGACCGCGGGCGCTGGCGTCCATGTAGAAGGCAGCCAGATCAGCTTGGTGCTGGAACAGCTTTTCGAAGGTGCGCTGGTTCAGTTCGCCGATCTTGCGGGCGGACTCCATGGCGGTTTCGGTGGTCTTCTCGATCAGTTCAATCATCTCTTTTTGCATGGTGTTTCTCCTAAGTGACAAGTTGGGGTCCGGTCATTTGTGCGATGCAGCAAATGTTGCAGCGCACAATATCGAAGTCGAACCTGCTCTGTCAACTACCTCACCCTATTTATTTATGAATAATTTTAATGCTTAGGATTTATCGTGATTTTTATCGTCCGGACCACCGGATTTGCGGGAGAGCTCTTCCATGTCCTTCCAGAAACCCATGTTCTGTTGGCCGAGTTTCATCCAGAACTCCATGGGATTTCCTCCCCACACGCCCTGCATCTGCTCGGTAAACATGCGTTGCTGTTTAACGAACAAGTCCAGGCTCTGGTCTAGGAACGTGGTGAATGCCGCCTGGGCGGTATCGCCATAGAAGCGAATGAAACGCTCGAGCATGGCGGAAGTGAACATGGGAGCGCCGCCGGCTTCCTGTTCCATGATGATCTGCAGCAGGATGCCGCGGGTGATGTCATCCTCGGTCTGGGAGTCCAGAACCTTGAATGGGATGGCACGCATGACCAGATCTCGAACCTCGGCGAGCGTGATGTAGCGGCTCTCCTCAGTGTCGTAGAGGCGCCGGTTGGGGTATTTCTTGATCAGGCGTTCGGTTGTCATGATGTTGTCCAGCCCTTGTGGAAAGGCCGGCGGGAATTCCCGCCGGCTTACTGCCTACAGCATCAACACATATGTTGACCGCCGTTGGCGGCGATGTTGGCACCGGTGATGAAGGCGCCGTCCTCGGAAGCCAGGAAGGTCACCAGGGCGGCGATTTCCTCGGGCTTGCCCAGGCGGCCCACGGGAATCTGCGCGACGATCTGGTTGCGCACATCCTCGGGGATGGCCATGACCATTTCCGTGCCGATGTAGCCGGGGGAGATGGAGTTGACCGTGATGCCCTTCTTCGCGGTTTCCTGGGCCAGGGCCATGGTGAAGCCATGCATGCCGGCCTTGGCCGCGGAGTAGTTGGTCTGGCCGAACTGGCCCTTCTGGCCGTTGATGGAGGAGATGTTGATCACCCGGCCCCAGCTCTTGTTCAGCATGCCGTCGATGAACTGCTTGGTGACGTTGAACACCGAGTCCAGGTTCACAGTCAGCACGGCGTTCCACTGGTCCGGCACCATCTTGCGGAAGGTGCCGTCCTTGGTGATGCCGGCGTTGTTGACCAACACGTCGATGCCGCCGAAGTCGGCGTTGAGCTTCTCGCCCATGGCCTTGCAGTCATCGAAGCTGGAGACGTCGCACTTGACGATGGCCATGTCAAAGCCGGCATCGGCCATCTTCTTCTTCCACTCGTTGGCCTGGGCCTCGTCCATGTAGGTGGAAACGACCTTGCAACCGGCCTGGGCCAGCTTGATGCAGATCGCGCTGCCGATACCGCCGGTACCGCCGGTGACCAGGGCTACTTTTCCGTTCAATCCGCTCATTCTCAAATCCTTTCAACAGCGAGAGCAACGCCTTGACCGCCGCCGATGCACAGCGTGGCAAGACCTTTGTTGGCACCGGTGCGCTGCATGCCGTAAAGCAGCGTGACCAGGATGCGGGCGCCGGAGGCGCCGATGGGATGACCGATGGAGATGGCGCCACCGCTCACGTTCACGTTCACCGGGTCGAAGCCCAGCTCCTTGTTGACCGACATGGCCTGGGCCGCGAAGGCCTCGTTGGCCTCGATCATGTCCAGATCCCTGGCCGACCAGCCGGCGCGATCCAGACACTTGCGCACGGCGGGAATCGGGCCAGTACCCATGATGGCCGGGTCCACCCCGGCGCTGCCGAAGGACACCACGCGGGCGATGGGCGTCAGGCCGAGCAGCTTGGCCTGGGTGCCCGACATCACCACCACGCCTGCGGCGCCGTCGTTGATGCCGGAAGCATTGCCGGCGGTGACTGTGCCATCCTTCTTGAAGGCCGGCTTCAGCTTGCCCAGGGATTCCGCCGTGGTGCCGGCGCGCGGGAACTCGTCCTTGGCGAAGACCAGGGGATCGCCCTTGCGCTGGGGAATCTCGATGGGAATGATTTCCGCGTCGAGGTACCCCGCCTTCTGGGCCGCTTCGGTACGCTGCTGCGAGGTCGCCGCGAACAGATCCTGCTCGGCGCGGGTGAACTCGTACTTGCTGGCGATATTCTCGGCGGTGATGCCCATGTGGCAGTCGTTGAAGGCGCACCAGAGGCCGTCCTGGATCATGGTGTCCACCAGTTCCCAGTTGCCCATGCGCTTGCCATCGCGGGAGCGGGGCAGCACGTGGGGCGACAGACTCATGTTCTCCTGGCCGCCGGCAATGACGATGCCGGAATCGCCGGTGGCGACGGCCTGGGCCGCCAGATGCACCGCCTTCAGGCCGCTGCCGCACACCTTGTTGATGGTCAGGGCCGAGACGCTATCCGGCAAACCGCCGGCCAAGGCGGCCTGGCGTGCCGGGTTCTGGCCCACACCCGCTTGAAGTACCTGGCCGAGGATGACCTCGTCGATCTGTCCAGGTTGCAAATTGGCCCGCGCCAGCAAAGCCCGAATCACATGGGCGCCCAACTGGCTGGCGGGTATGCCGGCCAATGAGCCACCAAAGGATCCAACGGCGGTGCGACCCGCGGCCACAATGACCACATCGTTAAACATATGGAAGTCTCCTGACAAATGAGGAATGCTTCCTCCCCCATTCGAAATTCTATAGGGGTTTTTGTGCAGTGCACTTGACAATATTTGCTGCGTCGCACAAAAATCGACAGACTAATCCGTTTTAACCGTGAAGGAGGGGACTATGGGCACGACGAACAACCCGATGGAAAGCTGGATGGAATCCCAGCAGAAGTACTGGAACTCCTGGGCCGAGATGGCTCAGCGCGGCATGAAGACGCCCGAGGCCCCGAAGAATCCTTTGACCGAAGGCCTCAACCAGTGGTGGCAGGCGGTTTCTCCCATGGCGCCGCCCACCGGTAGAGAGGTGTTCGACCGTCTGATGGATGTCAGCAAGGGCTACTACAGCATGGCCGAGCGCTTCATGAGCGGCGCCCAGACCAACAAGGATGGCGGCATGGAAGCCATCAACGGCTGGCTCGACGGCATGCAGAAGATGTGGACGGACTGGTCCCAGGCCGGCGCCGCCTTCCGTCCGGATTCCCTGTTCGGCGGCAACCAGTTCAAGGGCCTGACCACTTTCTGGGA
>CAZEOR010000153.1:0-6880 GCA_964513695.1 uncultured Thiobacillus sp. | reverse complement strand
AGGGCAAGACCTTCCGCGACGACTGGTATCCGGCCTACAAAGCCCATCGCCCAGCCATGCCGGAAGACCTGGCCAAGCAGATTCCGCCCCTCCACGATGCGGTGCGCGCCCTGGGCTGGCCCCTGCTCATGGTGGACGGCGTAGAGGCGGACGACGTCATCGGCACCCTCACGCGCCAGGCCGAGGAAGCGGGCATGGAAGCGGTGGTGTCCACCGGCGACAAGGATCTGGCGCAACTGGTCACCGGCCGGGTGCGGCTCATCAACACCATGACCAACGAGGTGCTGGATGAAGCCGGCGTGCGCGCCAAGTTCGGCGTGCCGCCGGAGCGCATCGTCGATTACCTGACCCTGGTGGGCGACGCGGTGGACAACGTGCCCGGCGTGGAAAAAGTCGGCCCGAAGACGGCGGTGAAATGGCTCAACGAGTTCGGCGCCCTGGACGACCTGATCGCCCGGTCCGGCGAGGTGAAGGGCGCGGTGGGAGATAACCTGCGCCGCGCCCTGGACTGGCTGCCCATGGGCCGCAAGCTGATCACGGTGAAGACCGATGTGGCGCTGGACGTGCACCCCAACGACCTGGGCTGGCAGGAGGAAGACCGGGAAACGCTCAAGGCGCTGTTCACCCAATACAACTTCCGCACATGGCTTAGAGAGGTTTCCCATCCCTCCTCAGCCAGTGGAGGGATGGGGGGAGAGCGAACAACACCTGAACAACCCCCTTCCCATGAACAAGCCCAGCTCCCTCTCCCCAGCCCTCCCCCGGCGGAGGAGGGGGCAACACCGCGCCATTACGAAGCCATCCTCGACGAAACCGCCCTGAACCGCTGGCTCGCCAAACTGCAAGCCGCCGACCTCGTCTGCCTGGATACCGAAACCACCAGCCTGGACCCCATGCAGGCCAGGCTGGTGGGCCTGTCCTTCAGCCTGGAACCCGGCGTGGCCGCCTACCTGCCCCTGGCCCACCACTACGCCGGCGCCCCCGCCCAACTGAATCTGGACGACACCCTGGCCCGGCTCAGGCCCCTGCTGGAAGACGCCAAGCGCGCCAAGGTGGGCCAGAACCTGAAGTACGACTGGCACGTGCTCATGAACCACGGCGTCCACCTGCGCGGCATCGCCCACGACACCCTGCTGCAAAGCTACGTGCTGGAAGCCCACGAGCGCCACGACATGGACACCCTGGCGGCCCGGCACCTGGGGGAAACCACCATCAAGTACGAGGAAGTCTGCGGCAAGGGCGCCAACCAGATCGGCTTCGACCAGGTGGACGTGGAACGGGCCACCGCCTACGCCGCCGAGGACGCCGACATCACCCTGCGCCTGCACCGTGCCATGCATCCGGTCCTGGCCGGCCAGCCGCGCCTGGAATCGGTGTACCGGGACATCGAAATGCCCTTGCTGCCCATCCTGGCGCGCATGGAACGCACCGGCGTGAAGCTGGACGCCGACCTGCTGCGCGCCCACTCGGGCACCCTGGCCCTGGAGATGATGGAACTTGAAGCCAAGGCCCACCAGGCCGCCGGCCAGCCCTTCAACCTCAACTCCCCCAAGCAGTTGGGCGAAATCCTGTTCGGCCAGCTGGGCCTGAAACCGAAGAAAAAGACCCCGGGCGGCGCCCCTTCAACGAATGAAGACGCCTTGCAGGAGTTGGCCCTGGACCACCCCCTGCCCAGGCTGATCCTGGATTACCGGGGCCTGGCCAAGCTGAAATCCACCTACACCGACAAGCTGCCGGGCATGGTGAATCCCGCCACCGGCCGGGTGCACACCACCTATTCCCAGGCGGTGGCAGTCACCGGCCGGCTGTCCTCCAACGACCCCAACCTGCAGAACATCCCAGTGCGCACGCCGGAAGGCCGCAAGATCCGCGAAGCCTTCATCGCCGAGCCCGGCCACGTCATCATTTCCGCCGACTACTCCCAGATCGAGCTGCGGATCATGGCCCACCTGTCCGGCGACGCGGGCCTGCTCAAAGCCTTCGCCGAGGACGTGGACATCCACCGGGCCACCGCCGCCGAGGTCCAGGGCGTGGACCTGGAAGCGGTGACGCCGGACATGCGGCGCATGGCCAAGGCGGTGAACTTCGGCCTCATCTACGGCATGTCCGCCTTCGGCCTGGCCGCCCAACTCAACGTGGAGCGCAGCGTCGCCCAGGCCTACATCGACCGCTATTTCGCCCGCTATCCCGGCGTGCTGGACTACATGAACCGCACCCGGGAACAGGCCCGCTCGCAAGGCTATGTGGAAACCCTGTTCGGCCGCCGCTTGTACCTGCCGGAGCTCAGCGGTGGCGCTCCGGCCCGGCGCCAGGGCGCCGAGCGCGCCGCCATCAACGCCCCCATGCAGGGCACCGCGGCGGACCTGATCAAGCTGGCCATGATCGCGGCGCAGGGCTGGCTGGACGAAAGCGGACTCGAATCGAAGCTGATCATGCAGGTCCACGACGAACTGGTGCTGGAGGTCGCCGATCACGAATTGGACTTGGTGCGTGTGAATCTGCCCGAAAAAATGTGCGGCGTTGCGGCGCTACTGGTGCCGCTGAAAGCGGAAGTGGGCGTTGGAGCGAATTGGGAGGCAGCCCACTAATCGTCGGAAACCAGTCGATATTTTTTACAGTCAAGAAACATGAGCGAAGGCATGCGCCGATAAAACAACAGCTTGGCTAGACGGCGTAAATATTGCTTAACAATCAATCTGATAGATATTCCAACAAGCAAGGAGACCCTCATGCATGTCCGCTCACGCACACTCCTGCCCCTCACGCTGTTGCTGATGTCTGGGGTTGTCCATGCCTACAGCTTCCAGATGGATACCTTCGCTGTCTGGAAGAATTTCAATGCCGGTTCCATCAATACACCTTCCGACCTGCTGAACCCGCTGCTCGCCCCGCCAAACTTCTATGACAATTTCGCTGATCTGAACGCTCCGCCTTCGGCTCCCAACTTCACGCCGCTAGGCGGTGGTGGCGCCACAGAATACGCGATGTTCGGAACCATGGGACCGGAGGCCGTCATCAACAACCAGGGCATCCTCACCCTGGACAGCTTGAACACCACGCTGAACAACTTCGGCACACCGGTACAGCAAGCGATCCTGAAAACCAATGTGGATCCGAATTCCACCGCGGGTTTGAAACAGGGCAGCACCAATTTCGCCGTCGGCGGCATTTTCAATTTCATCAACCCGGGCAATGCCAAAGGCTCATACGGAATACGCTTTACCGACGCCAGCGTTGGCAACGGCAACGACATCGTTTCCCTCTCGATACACGGTCGCATCGATGGCAAGGCTGTGATCCAGTTCTCCGACTTCGACAGCACGACGGGAACCCGAACTGTGATCAGCCAGCAGGTGCTGGACAGCAGTCACCAGCAGATCGGCCTGGGGCTGGCCTACCTTGACCCGGCCGGTGCGGAGCCCAAGGCAGTCTATGCAACGTATTTCTATCTGGACAACGATGCACCCACGGCATTTTTCGGCATGAATGGCAGCGCTGTGCTGTTCGATGGAGAGAATTTCACCCGTGCCGCCTTGTTCGCGGCGGACACCAATACAGTCGCTGTTCCTGAACCCGCCGAATACGCGCTAATGCTGGCCGGACTTGGCTTGGTCGCTTGGGCTGTGCGCCGCGGCCCGCGCTAAGCGTTTATTGCCAAACGAAGCCGCCCGTGGGCGGCTTCGCTGTTTTCAACGATCCCACCTGGCCGCAGCGGCATCATCCGACTCGCGCGCATCCACCCATTTCTCGCCTTGCGGCGTCGCTTCCTTCTTCCAGAACGGCGCCCGTGTTTTCAGGAAATCCATGATGAACTCGCAGGCGGCGAAGGCATCACCCCGATGAGCGGAGGCCACGGCGACTAGGACGATGGGGTCGGTGGGTTTGAGGGCCCCCACCCGGTGGATGACGCAGGCATCCATCACGTCCCAGCGGGCGCGGGCCTGCTCGACGATATCGGCCAGAGATTTCTCGGTCATGCCTGGGTAGTGTTCCAGCGTCATGGCGCTGACACCCTGTCCTTCGTTGATATCGCGCACCAGACCGAGGAAGCTGGCGACGGCACCTACCTTGGGATTGCCCCGGTAAAGGACCGAAACCTCGGCTTGCAGGTCGAAGGCTTCGGTTTGCACGGCGATCTTCATGGCATGGCTTCCTTGATCAAATCTTGTCCATCAGATAGCCCAGGCCGCGCAAGGTTCGAATGGTGACGCCGGCGGGCTCCAGCTTCTTGCGCAGGCGGTGCACATAGACTTCGATGGCGTTGGCACTGACTTCCTCGCCGTAACCGCACAGGCTCTCGATCAACTGGTCCTTGCTGACCACTTTACCGAGACGAAAAAGCAGGGCCTCCAGCACGGACACCTCACGTTGCGAAAGCTCCAGGACTTCTTCACCCACACTGGCGCGTCGCCCTACCGTGTCGTAATCCAGAGAGCCGCAAACCAGATGGGGACTGCCACCCTGACCACGACGCAACAGCGCGCGCGCTCGGGCTTCCAGCTCGGCCAGAGAGAAGGGTTTGGTCAGGTAGTCGTCGGCGCCCAGGTCCAGGCCCTTGACCCGGTCTTCCACACCATCCCGGGCGGTCAGGATAAGCACAGGAGTGATACAACCCGCACCACGGTACTGGCGCAGAACCTGCAAGCCATCCAGCTTGGGCAACCCCAGATCCAGGATGACCAGATCGAAACCGCCGCCACGCAGCAAGGCCAGAGCCATCTCACCGTCGGAAGCCTGGTCGGTGGCATAGCCCACTGCTCGCATGGCACGGGTCAAACTGTCTTGCAGGATGGGATCGTCTTCGACGATAAGAACGCGCACAGGTCGTGTGGATGCAAGGGTGGCGTAAGTTGGGGCAAGCATAACCCAACTTACGGACATTCAATCCTCCTCGAATCTGCCTGAATTCGGGCAATAGCCAGAACGCTCTCTCCTGACATGGCCCGGCATGGCGACGAATGTCATGCCACACAAAGCCGACTGGCCCCCCGATATGTGTTGTAAGCGGGTTGTAAGTGCCGGCGCGTAGCATCCCGCCACCGTCCGAAGTCACGCCTTTGGTGTTCTCGGGCGTTTTCCTTTGCTTTTACGGAGTCCTGCACATGTCAAAAGCTGAAATGAATTGGGCGGCCATTGACGCCGACCCGCGTTTCCAGGCGCTGCACAAGAAGAAGCTCACCTTCCTGTGGTCCCTGATGATCATCTCGGTGGTCTATTACTTCCTGCTCCCCATCGGCGCGGCTTATTACCAGGATCTCTACAAGATCAAGGTGTGGGGCCCGGTCAACGTCGGCATCCTGTTCGCCCTGTCCGAGTTCATCGTCGCCTGGACTATCGCCGGTGTCTACGCCGTGCGCGCCAACAAGCAGTTCGATGCGATGGCGGCGGAAATCATCAACGACGCCCACAACATCAAGTAAGGACGACACCATGAACCTGAAACTGATTGGCGGCGCCGCCGCCCTCGCTCTCGCGAGTTCCCTGGCCTTCGCCGGCGCTGGCGCGGTAGCCGACGAATTCAAGTGGATGACCTTCGCCGTGTTCGGCGCCATCATCGCCGTGACCATGTACGTGACGTACTGGGCCGCCCGGCAAACCCACTCCACCTCCGAGTTCTACGCCGCCGGCCGTTCCGTGACCGGTATCCAGAACGGTTGGGCGATCGCCGGCGACTACCTGTCCGCCGCGTCCTTCCTCGGCATCGCCGGCCTCATCTCCCTGTACGGTTATGACGGCTTCATGTACTCGGTGGGCTGGCTGGTGGCTTACATCACCGTGCTGCTGGTGATCGCCGAGCCCTGCCGCAACATCGGCAAGTACACCCTGGGCGACATCCTGGCCTTCCGCAACAACCCGAAGGCCTCCAAGACCGTGGCCGCCCTGTCCACCATCACCGTGTCCACCTTCTACCTGACCGCGCAGATGGTCGGTGGCGGCGTGCTGATCAAGACCCTGATCGGCATCGACTATCACATCTCCGTGATCGGCGTGGGCGTGCTGATGCTGGCTTACGTGGTGTTCGGCGGCATGAAGGCCACCACCTGGGTGCAGATCATCAAGGCCGTGCTGCTGGTGACCGCTTCCATCCTGCTGGTGCTCATCACCTGGGGCCAATACGGCTTCAGCCTGCCCGGCTTCCTCACCGCCGTGATCAGCGATCCCAAGGTGCAAGCCCAGGTCGCCAAGCTGATCGGCGATGCCGCCACCAGCATGACCCCGGAAGAACTCGGCCAGCGCTTCCTAGAGCCGGGCCTGTTCCTGAAGAACCCCATCGACCAGATCTCCCTGGGCATGGCCCTGGTGCTGGGTACCGCCGGCATGCCGCACATCCTGATGCGCTTCTTTACCGTGCCCACCGCCCAGGCGGCCCGGGTGTCGGTTATCTGGGCCATGGCCATCATCGGCGGCTTCTATGTCATCACCCTGTTCTTGGGTATGGGCGCGGCGATCAATGTTCATCCGGATGCCATCGCGGCTATTGACAAGGGTGGCAACATGGCCGGTCCCCTGTTGGCCCAGTTCGTGGGGGGTGGCGCCGATTCGATGCTCGGCAACCTATTCCTAGCTTTCGTCGCTGCGGTGGCCTTCGCCACCATCGTCGCGGTGGTGGCTGGCCTGGTGCTGGCGGCGGCTTCCGCCATGGCCCACGACCTGTATGTGGGTGTGTTCCGGGGTGAGAAGGCCTCGCCCCAGGAGCAGGTGGTCGCGGCCCGTACCGCGTCCGTGATCGTGGGCATCATGGCCATCGTGGTCGGTATCGCCGCCAAGGGCCAGAACGTGGCGCACCTGGTGGCCCTGGCGTTCGCAGTGGCGGCGTCCAGCAACCTGCCGGCCGTGTTCCTGACCCTGTACTGGAAGAAGTGCAACACCGCAGGCATCG
>CAZEOR010000152.1:0-6945 GCA_964513695.1 uncultured Thiobacillus sp. | reverse complement strand
TCTCCCACGACCGCTGGTTCCTGGACCGCATCGCCACCCACATCCTGGCCTGCGAAGGCGATTCCCACTGGGAGTTCTTCGCTGGCAACTACCAGGAATACGAGGCCGACAAGAAGCGCCGCCTGGGCGAGGATGGCGCGAAACCCAAGCGGATTCGCTACAAGCCCATCAGCCGGTAAAGCAGTTCCAGTTCAGGTTTCAGGAGTTCAAAGATGGCGCTTCACGGCTGTGACCACACGTTTGAGCAACTTGCTTTGGATGTCTTTCCATCGGTTTTCTCAAGCCTGTGCCAGTCCTTGCAGCAACCTATCGCGCTCCGTGCTTTCTATGACGCCCCAAGCCTAATTCCTGCGCATTCGGGCTGTTACGTCATAGCTCAGCGGGGAACACCTCTTTATGTCGGTATCGCCAAAAATATGCAGCGGCGCATACAAGATCATCTTTCGGGTGACCCGAGCCGCGCCAACCTTGCCGTACGCATGGCGGCGAAAAGTCTGGGTGTTGGGCTATCAGCCATCAAGAAACATGCGCAGTTCGATCCGGCATTTGAATCTGCCAAACAGCGTCTGCTCGGCTGCGAAGTGGCTTGGGTTAGCATTTCAAATCCGTTGGAGATGTACATTTTTGAGCCTTACTGTGCGATGAAGCTCGATACTTGCGATTACAACTTTTTCGACACCCTACAAATTCTGGCGCCGAAGAGATGAACAGTTGTTATGGATGGATTTATATGAGAGCGAAAGCACGCATCTCCACGCCCCGCTTCGCCACGGAAGCCGAAGAGCGCGCCTTCTGGGAAACCCACGACAGCGCCGAGTACCTGGATTGGTCCAAGGCCGCGTCGGTCGTCATGCCCAGCCTCAAACCCACCACCCGGACCATCTCCCTGCGTTTGCCCCTGCATCTTCTGGAAACCATCAAGGCCGCCGCCAACGCCCGGGACGTGCCCTACCAATCGCTGATCAAGGTGTGGTTGCAGGAGAAGGTCGAACAGCAATAAATCCGGGGAGACCCGCGTAGGGAGGGAAGGATGGACGGCATGCACAAGGAAGAGCCCTGGATCAGCCGAATTCTGGGCAGGCTGCTGGGTGTCATCGTGGCTTTCGCGATGACACCCACCATCGCGGCAGCTTCCGTCTCTTTCTCCCACCTGGGAGGGCAGCCGACCTCGGCCAGCGACTCGGCGGGCTGGGTCCGATTGCCTCCTTTATCACCCCAACAACCTTGATCCCCCAACACCTCATCGGCTTCGACCTGAACCTGGAAAGCATCAAGCGGGCGCTGCCCGCCGTGGCCTTCTTCGCCGGCTTCCTGTGGGACGCCCTGACCCTGGGCCGTTCCGTCGGCCCCCTGGATTTGTGGATTCTCGCGGGCTATCTGGCCGGGGCCGGGGGGCTGCTGTGGTTCCTGGGCAAGCGCCAACTGGCCCTGGCCGCCGCCCCCGCCGAGCCCGGTCCGCCCGAGGTGGAAAAGCCCTGGTGGCGGGAATCCGGCCCCTACTTCCTGCTCCAGTTCCTGTTCGGCGGGCTGTTCTCCGCCCTGTTCATCTTCTACTTCAAAAGCTCCAGCCATTTCCTGGCCTTCCTCTGGGCCCTGGGCCTGGGCGGGCTGCTGGTGGCCAACGAGTTCCTGGAAGACCGCTACCGCCGCTTCACCCTCACCTGGGCCCTGTTCGGCCTGTGCGCCATGCTGCTGCTGAACTTCGTGGTGCCCCACGTGGTGGGCAGCATTTCCTGGTTCTGGTTCATCCTCAGCACCCTGACCGGCGCGGGCCTGACCCACTTCCTGCACCTCAAGACGCCGGGTCAACCCGGGCGCATCCGTCCGGTGTGGGCCATCGCCGCCGTGCTGCTGCTGGCCTATTTCCTCGACATCATCCCCCCCGTGCCCCTGGTGCCGAAGGACATCGCCGTGGGCCACGCCCTGGCCAAGGCCGACGGCGACTATGTGCTCCAGCAGGAGAAGACGCCCTGGTGGGTGTTCTGGCGCCGGGTCTCCAAGGAAGTGCGCGTGAAGCCGGGGGAACGCATCTACTGCGTCTCCGCCGTGTTCGCCCCCGCCGGCCTGGACACTCGCCTCTACCACCGCTGGTCCCATTACGACCACAACCAGGGCTGGGTCGCCACCTCCCACATCGGTTTCGGCCTCGCCGGCGGCCGGGAGGGCGGCTACCGGGGCTTCACCTGGAAGCAGAACCTGGCCCCCGGCGAGTGGCAGGTGGCGGTGGAAACCGAGAACGGCCGCACCGTGGCCGTGCATCGCTTCGAGGTGGCGGCGGAACCGCTGCCGGACGACGCTGCCATGGTGGACAAGCGCTTCTGAGTCCGCCCGTGGATGCGCCCGCCTTCACCAGCTACCAGTTGCGCATCCGCGTGGACCAGCCCCTGCGTCTGGCCATCGGCCGCCTGGGCAGCTTCGATTTCCCCGCCGGGGACTACGTCTACACCGGCTCGGCCAAGCGCAATTTCGAGGCCCGCATCGCCCGCCATCTGCGCAAGGAGAAGGCCTTGCGCTGGCACATCGACTACCTGCTCGCGGCGTCCGGGGTGGACGTCACCGAAGTGGTCCGCTCGAATACGGACGAGTGCGCCCTGAACCAGACGACGGCGGGGCGCGTCCCGGTGCCTGGTTTCGGCGCTTCGGACTGCAAGCACGGCTGCGGCGGCCACCTCAAGTACCTGGGTTGGTGATCGGAGCGGCGCGGCGGGGGGATAATCGGGGCCTGGAACACAGCCGACACCCATCATGAACGCCGTTTTCGCCCACCTCGAACCCCGCCCGGTCTGGGCCCATTTCGCCACCTTCTGCGCCATTCCCCGCCCCTCCAAGCACGAGGCGGCCCTGCGCGGGCATCTGCTGGCCTGGGCCGGTGCGCGCGGACTGGAAACCCGGGTGGATGCCGCAGGCAACCTGATTCTGAAAAAACCTGCCAGCCCAGGTTGCGAGGCCCGGCCCGGCGTCATCCTGCAAGGCCACCTGGACATGGTGTGCCAGAAGAACGCCGACACGGAACACGACTTCCAGCGCGACCCCATCCGGCCCGTCCTGAAGGACGGCTGGCTGGCCAGCGAGAACACCACCCTGGGCGCCGACAACGGCATCGGCGTCGCCCTGGCCCTGGCGGCCCTGGAAGACCCTGATCTGATCCACCCGCCCCTGGAGGTGTTGCTCACCGTGGACGAAGAGGCTGGCATGGGCGGCGCCCGCGCGCTGGCGCCGGGTAGCCTGGAAGGCACCCGCCTGATCAACCTGGATACGGAGGAATGGGGCGAGTTCTACCTGGGCTGCGCCGGTGGCATGGATGTGGAAGCCACCCGGCATTGTGAGCGGGAGCCGCTACCCGAGGATTTCACGGTCTGGCGGCTGGCCGTCTCCGGGTTGCGAGGCGGTCATTCCGGCATCGACATCCACCTGAACCGGGGCAACGCCCTCAAGCTGCTGCTGGAATGCCTGCATGCCCTGACTCGGGAAATGGGCGCCCGGCTCATATCCCTGGAAGGCGGCACGGCGCGCAACGCCATTCCGCGCGAGGCCTTCTGCGATTTTGCCCTCGCTACCGGCGCCGGCCAGGATAGCGCCAGGCTTGTGGAAACCACGCTCGCGGCCTGGAAACAACGCTTGGCCGGCAGCGACGGCGGCATTCAGCTGACATGCGAACCAATGGCCGATATCGGCGGCCAGCCCCTCAAGCCTCCCGACCAGGCTGCGCTGCTGGACTTTCTCCTTGCCGCCCCCAACGGCGTGGCGCGCATGAGCGACGATTTTCCCGGCGTGGTGGAAACCTCGGACAACCTGGGTGTGGCCAATCTGAGTGGCGCTCTTTTCCGGGCCGTATTCATGGTCCGTTCCCTGAAGGATGCCGAGGCGCATGGCCTGGCCGACAAACTAGCCCTTGACGCAAACGCCCATGGCTTCCATGTCCGGAAGATCGGTCCCTACCCCGGCTGGACACCCAACCCGGCCTCTCCCCTGCTCGCGCTGGGGCAACGGGTCTACCAGGACACCTTCGGCCAGCCCGCGCGACTCCAGGTGATCCACGCTGGTCTGGAGTGCGGCCTGCTCGCGGCCAGCCATCCGGCCCTGGACATGATTTCCTTCGGCCCCGACATCCGCGGCGCCCACGCCCCCGGGGAACGGGTGGAGATCCAATCCGTCGGGCGCTGCTGGGTGTTGCTGAAAGCCATGCTGAAAGCACTCACCGAAGCCTGACTTGGCCAAAATCAATTTCACCGGGACGCCTTACCCTCATCCTGTTTTCATCAACGACTTTCCCCCTGTTCAACCATCCGAGAGGTCCATCATGACGATGCGTGTTCTTTCCATCAGTGCTGCTTCGCTTCTGATCGTGTTAAGCGGTTGCGCCACCCAGCCAACCGGACTCGACCCGAGCGACCCGCTCAACCAGCGCCTCGGCGCCATCGAAGGCATTGCCAGCCTCGCCCGTGACCAGGGCCTGGCCACCCAGAGCATGATCGGCGACCTGAACCGGAAGCTGGATGCCTTGTCCGGCGACATGGCCCGCCTGAAGGAAACAGCGGCAGGCCAGGCCAGCCGCCAGCGTGACCTGGCGGACCAACTTGCCCGTTCCGGGCAGGCCGCCGGCCAACAGGCCCAGGCTTCCTCCGCCGCCCAGGCCGAGCGTCTGGGCAAGGTGGAACAGCGCCTCGCCGAACTGGCCAACCAGACCCGGGAGAACGCGGCCATGACCGCCGCTTTGCAGGCCAGCCTGCCCGGCCTGCGCGACAAGGCGGCCGAGTCCGCGGCCCAGAGCGCGGCCCAGATCGCTGCCCAATCCGCGGCCCAATCCGCCGCCCTCTCGGGCGACCTGACTTCCCGTCTGGCCAAGATCGAGAAACGCCTGGAAGAAGTCGCCGGCATGGCCCAGGACGCCCTGGATGCCACCGGCATGGGCCAGCGCCGCATCGTCGGCAAGGTCGTGCATTCCGTCACCCTCACCGACGACAAGACCCTGTTCCCCATCAACTCCCCGGTTTTGGGCGATAAGGACATGTCCAAGCTGAATGAACTGGCGGCACGGGTAAAGTCCATGGGCACCTGGTTCCATTTGCAGATCCAGGGCCATACCGACGGCTTCGGTTCCGAGGACTACAACTACGACCTCGGCCGCGCCCGCGCCGAAGTGGTGAAGAACTACCTTAACGAAAAGGGCGGCATTCCCTTGCTGCGCATGTCGGTGATCTCCTACGGCGCCAGCGAGGCAGCCAACTTCACCGGCAAATCCAACCGGCGCATCGTGGTGCACGTGCTGCAATAAGCGCCGTGATCTACGTTGCTTGGGCGGGGCGGAACGTCAGGATCGCTTGACGGGACAAGGATGCCGTTCGGCTCGACCTGCCCAGGCGCGTTCCACAATGCGCTTCGCCAGGCTCAGCATGGACGGTTTCCTGTGCAGACCGTGCCGGATCATCAATTGACCGGAATGGCATCAGCCCCCCAGACCGGGCGCAAAGCGCGTCAGTAATGGGGCGGCACCTCGTCCCGCGGGCTGCGCTCCTCGTCCGGTTGCAGAGCCAGTATCTGCTGGTGCAACAGACGGAGCTGGCGCTCCAGCAAATCGATCTGTTCCTGCTGCCGGAATACGGTCGTATTCAAGACGTCGATCATGTCTTCGGCGAAGCTCAGCTTGGCTTCCAGTTCGGTCAATCGAGATTCCATGCACGGCCCCGCGAGAGATGTTCGGTGGTAGGCAGAATGGCCGCGATTGTAAGGCGCGGGCCTCGTTCACCTCGACCCTGTACCTATTCCGCACTGGAATGATGGGAATAACGGCCTATGATGCCGAAGTAGGCCGATCAACGATCCCATAACCTGGAACCCCCGCATCGTGAGCCTGTTCTCCCTGTCCTGGCGGAATGCTCTCATCCTGGGCCTGCTGATCGCGGCCATGGGCTCCGGTATCCGATTCGTCCAGGGTGACGCGGCAAAGGCGGTGTCCTTCGTCTTCACCGACATTGAAAACCGCACCATCCGTCTGGCCGACTATCAGGGCAAATGGGTGCTGGTGAGTTTCTGGGCGCCTTGGTGCCCCCTCTGCAAAGTCCAGATTCCCAGCCTCAACAGCCTCAACCAGCGTCCGGATTTCCGCGTCATCGGCATCGCCCTGGAATACGGCGCCGACGAAGCGGCCATCCATCAGGCAATCAACCTGAGCAACCTGCGCTTCGAAGCCAATGTGGCCGGAGGCACGCGCCGCGAACCCAACAGCGCCTTCCGCCAGGTGGGCCCGGTGGATTTCTTCCCCACCTCCTACCTCTACGACCCGACCGGCGAGATCGTCATGTTCATCCCTGGCCAGATCCGCCTGCCCCGCATCCTCTCCTTCATGGAAAGCTGGCGCGCCGAGAAGGGCGGCGCCAGGCAGCCCGTGTTCGCAGCGAAGACCGACAAGCTTGCCGCCTTCCTGCGCCAGCGCTACGGGGACAGGGGAAACCAGGCCTTCGCCGACTGGAAGCGCCTGATCGAGACCGCGGTCGGCTTGCCCGCAGCCCAGAAGCTCGCCAGGGTCAACGATTTCTTCAACCGGCGCATCCAGCAAGGCGAGGACCAGGCCATCTGGGGACGAGCCGATTACTGGGCTACGCCGGGTGAAGTCCTGGGCGCCGGCCAGGGCGACAGCGAGGACTTCGTCATCGCCAAATACTTCACCCTGCTGGCCGTCAACGTCCGCCCCGAGCAACTGCGCCTGGTCTACGTGAAGCCGCGCGGCGACAGGAAGCCCGGCCCGGTGCACATGGTGCTGGCCTATTACGACACACCCGGCGCCGACCCGCTGATCCTGGACAACCGCAACCCGGAACTGCTCAGCGCCGGCAAGCGGCCGGACCTGCAACCGGTATTCAGCTTCAATAGCCTGGGCGTCTGGGAGGAAACCGCCAGCGCCGCGTCGGCCGGCGACCCGAACCGGCTGGCCGTCTGGGAAGACAC
>CAZEOR010000151.1:0-6946 GCA_964513695.1 uncultured Thiobacillus sp. | reverse complement strand
TGCATGGGGTGCAGGGGGTCGGAAGTTCGAATCTTCTCGCCCCGACCAATTTTTTCCCTCTCCCACTTCCGCGGCGAATGCAGATTCTGCTCAGCAACGATGACGGCTACTTTGCACCAGGACTAGCCGTCCTTGCCGCCACACTTTCCCAGCATGGTCATCAAGTCACGGTTGTCGCGCCTGAGCGCGACCGCAGTGGCGCCAGCAATTCACTGACCCTGGATCGGCCACTCATGGTGCGCAAGACGCCTGGTGGCTTTCATTATGTCAACGGAACCCCCACGGATTGCGTGCATCTGGCTGTCACCGGGCTGTTGCCCTGCTTGCCTGACATGGTCATCTCCGGCATCAACCACGGTGCCAATATGGGGGATGACACGGTTTATTCCGGTACCGTGGCGGCTGCGACCGAAGGTTTCCTGCTGGGCATTCCTTCCGTAGCTGTTTCATTGGCCAATATCCAACAGGAACATTTCCAGACTGCGGCCGATTTCGTCACAGGGCTCGTTACGCGTTTTGCCTCCAACCCGGTCCCAGAACACGTTCTGCTTAATGTCAACGTTCCCGATGTCACCGCCGATCAGATCCAGGGAATTGAGGTCACTCGTCTGGGGCGCCGCCACAAGGCCCAGGATACGGTCAAGACGATCAATCCAAGAAACCAGACCATGTATTGGGTGGGTGCAGCCGGCGCCGCCCAAGACGCCGGGCCGGGCACGGATTTCCATGCCGTGGCCAACGGCCGTATTTCCCTGACTCCGTTGCAGTTGGATTTGACCCGATACGCTCAGATGGGCCTGATTGAGGATTGGCTGGCTCAATGAGCATTTCTGGGATCGGTATGACCTCCCAGCGCGCGCGCGCGCGCATGCTGGAGAATCTGAAGGTCCAGGGTATTGCTGACCCGCTGGTGTTGGCCGCCATGAATGCCATTCCGCGCCACCCTTTTCTGGAAGAGAGCATTCAGCAGCGTGCGTATGACGACACGCCCTTGCCGATTGGCCAGGGACAGACTATTTCCAGTCCCTATACCGTCGCCCGTAGTTGCGAACTCGTATGTCACGGTCAAATGTTGGAACGGGTTCTTGAAATTGGCGGAGGCTGTGGTTATCAGGCCGCGGTTCTCTCCAAGCTGGCCAAGGAAGTTCTGAGTCTGGAACGTATTGCCAAACTGGTTGGCCGGGCTCGCCTGACTTTGCGTGAATTGCGCATTAACAACGTGCTTATGAAAAACGTGGACGGCAGCTTCGGTTTCAAGGCCGCCGCACCTTATGACGCTATCGTGGTGGCAGCGGCTATGCCTTACCTCCCGGATGAACTCAAGCACCAACTCAAGCCGGGTGGACGTCTGGTGGCACCGGTGGGCGCGGGAGAGTCCCAACGCTTGATCGTGGTGGAGGCCGATGCCAATGGTGGTTTCACAGAAAAAGAATTGGAGTCGGTGAAATTTGTGCCCCTGCTTTCCGGGGTCAGTTGACCCGCCTTCTGATCTGTTTGGTGGCCGCATTGCTGGCGGGATGTGGCTCGACCCGTGCACCTGCGCCGGTTCGGGAGACAAAACCGCATATCGCCACCGCAGCATCCGCCAAGGCATTACCTGCCGTGCCTGTGGGGCAGTATCGTGTGCTGGCTGGCGACACCTTGTACAAGATTGCTTTCGAACACGGCTTGGATTACCGAGATCTGGCGCGATGGAACAAACTGGCTGATCCCGGTCGTATCCGGGTTGATGATGTGCTCCGTGTGCTACCTCCAAAAGCTGGCGTTACCACGGCCATGCTTCCGGCTGAGCCAACCGTTTCCAGCCATGTCATCGTCGCTGAGGCGGCACCCGTATCAGATCCGCCCGAAAGTGTTCCAGACGCTTGGATCTGGCCCAGCCGGGGCGCTTTGCTGATCCGTTTTGGTGAAGGAAATAGCAAGGGTGTCGACATTGGCGGGCCGCGTGGACAGGTAGTTCATGCCGCAGCTTCGGGTCGGGTGGTGTATTCAGGATCTGGCTTGCGGGGCTATGGAAAACTGATCATCATCCGCCACGGCAAGACACTGCTTTCGGCTTATGCGCATAATTCTCGCCTCCTGGTGACGGAAGGCCAAACGGTTGCGCGAGGTCAGGTCATCGCCGAGATGGGCGATAGCGACACAGATCGGGTCAAACTGCATTTCGAGATTCGCGAGTATGGCAAGCCCGTGGATCCCCTGAATTACCTGCCAAAACTGAGTTGAGAGCGAGGATGCAGGAAGATAATTTTCTGGGCTCCTCCGAGCCGGAGCCTACCCCTGATATCGAACCTGAAGATGTCATCGAGTCTCCGCATGCCGAAACCAGTTTCGATTTCGACGAGCTTCCGGACGTCACCCAGCTCTATTTGAACGAAATCGGCCGGGAAGGCTTGTTGTCCCCCGAAGAAGAACGCAGCCTGGCATTCCGGGTGCGCGAGGGCGATTTCGCCGCGCGCCAGAGCATGATCGAACACAACCTGCGGCTGGTGGTGAATATTGCCAAGCACTATATCAATCGCGGCCTGTCACTTCTCGACCTGATTGAAGAGGGCAACCTGGGGCTCATGCATGCCCTGGAGAAGTTTGAGCCGGAGCGGGGATTCCGCTTCTCCACCTATGCTACCTGGTGGATCCGCCAGAACATCGAGCGAGCCATCATGAACCAGTCCCGCACCATCCGCCTGCCGGTGCACGTCATCAAGGAACTGAATATTTACCTGCGCGCCCAAAGGCATCTGGAAATGCACGGTGTGCCGGACGCCGGCCCGGACGAGATCGCCCACCTGACCGGAAAATCGGTGGAAGAAGTGCGCCGGGTGCTGGCTCTGAATGATCGGGTCGCTTCTCTGGACGCGCCCCTGGATATCGATCCCACCCTGTCCATCGGTGAAGCCATCGCCGACGAGCGTTCTGAGTTGCCAGAAGACATGTTGCAGATGGCCGAGGTGGAGCATTACGTGCACGAATGGCTATCGGAGCTGTCCGACAAGCATCGTTGGGTCATCGAACGCCGCTTCGGCCTCAACAACCAGGACGTGGCGACCCTGGAGGAATTGGCCGAGCATCTGGCCGTGACCCGTGAGCGGGTGCGCCAGATCCAGTTGGAGGCTCTGCAGACCTTGCGCCGTATCCTGCGCCGCAAGGGGATGTCCAAGGAAGGCCTGCTTTGATGGACATTGTCCCAAACCTGCCTTGGTCAGGAATCGACACCGTTCTATTGGACATGGACGGCACCCTGCTGGACCTGCATTACGACAACCATTTCTGGCAGGTCTATGTGCCGGAGAAGTTCGCGGAACGTCACGGCTTACCCAAGGACGAGGCCCATGCCGAGTGTTTCCGCCGTTACAACGCCAAGGTTGGCACCTTGGAGTGGTACTGCGTGGACTATTGGACGGAGCAGCTCGAACTGGATATCGCCCAACTCAAAGTGGAACTTGCCCACCTCATTGAGGTTCATCCGGATGTGACGGAATTCCTGGCTGCCCTGAAGGCATTGGGCAAGCGTGTCGTGCTGGTGACCAACGCCCATCGAAAAAGTCTCAATCTGAAGATGGAGCGTACCGGTCTGGCTGTGCATTTCGACGCCCTGCATGTTTCCCACGAATACGGCATCGCCAAGGAGGATCCGGCATTCTGGGCCGCGTTGCGCCGTTCCGAGCCTTTTGATCCGGCGCGTACCATGCTGGTGGATGACAGCTTGCCTGTTCTGCGTTCCGCCCGGGAGTACGGCATCGCTCATCTGTGTGCGGTCTATCGTCCTGACACCCGCTTGCCCGAGAAGGATGTGGGAGAGTTCAGTGCAATACGCCGTTTCGCCGAAATCATGCCTGAAAGTCGGTCATGACCCTTTCCAGGGCCGATTTCGACGCGGTACGTCGCATCTATCTTTTTTCCGGGATGGGAGACGAGGAATTCCTGGATATCATGGTCCATGCCTCGCCGGTGACCCTGGCTCCTGGCCAGCTCCTATTCAACCAGGGCGATCCGGCCCAATCCTTCTTTTGGGTCGCGGAAGGCGTCATCCGTTTGTTCCGCGCCTCGCCGCAGGGCGATGAAAAGGTCATTGAACTGGCCGGAACCAATCGTTTGTTCGCCGAGGCCACTTTGTTCATGGGGGGGCGTTATCCAGTCAACGCCGTGGCGCAGATACCCAGTCGTCTGGTTGCTTTCGACAGCCGCGCCTTCAAGGAATGGCTGGCTCGGGATACGGACCGTTGCTTCCGCCTTATGGCAGGTATGAGCGCCCGCTTACACAAGCTGGTAAATGAAATTGACCGGCTTACCCTCATGAAAGGCGCGGACCGACTGCTGCAATACCTGCTGGACCATTCCGATCCGGACGAAACCGGTCGACAGCGGGTGGAATGGGAGGCGCCCAAGCAGGTCATCGCTTCTCGTATCGGTGTCAAGCCGGAAACCCTGTCGCGCCTACTCCACAAGCTGACCGGGCAAGGCTGTATCGAACTTCAGGGGCAGGTTCTCTATATCAGCGACACGGAACAGCTGCGTCAAGCGGATATCGAGTAGTTTCCCTAGCCAAGGAGCAGGGCCGCCGCCACCCTGCGGCCTTCCGCAGCCAGGATGTTGTAGGTACGGCAGGCCGCTGCGGTATCCATCACTTCAACCCCGATGCGGGCCTTGATCAGACCGGCATAAAGTTTGGGGGAGGGGAAGCGCAGGCGCGCTCCGCTGCCTAGCAGCACAATTTCCGGGGCTCGGATCGCCAAGGCAGTGAAATGAACCACTGTCAGTTCCTCGAACAGATTCGCCCAGTCGACAACGATTTCATCCGGTAACACGATTAGACCGCCTTCTTGGCGCTCACCGTTCACCATCACATGGTCGGGTCCGTGGCCAGTAATCTGGTTTAGACCGTTCAAGCGGGAAAGATGCAATTTCATGGCGTTTAAAACGTGATTAATGCCGAATCTGGACCGTGTCGGATTGCCCGTCAATTGGGCACTCGGGTAAGATTACCCGCTTTTACAGCGCCCCGTCAGAGATGGAAGAATTTCCTAGAATCACACGACTGCCGCCTTACGTTTTCAACATCACCGGCGACCTGAAGATGGCCGCCCGGCGGCGGGGCGAAGACATCATCGACTTCGGCATGGGCAATCCGGATCAGCCCACGCCGCCCCATATCGTCGAGAAGATGATCGAGACCGCCCGGCGAGGCGACACCCATCGCTATTCGGTATCGAAGGGCATTCCGCGCCTGCGCAAAGCCATCTGCAACTGGTACAAGAACCGCTACGACGTGGACTTCGATCCGGAGAAGGAAGCCATCGTCACCATCGGCTCCAAGGAGGGCATCGCCCACCTGGCCCTGGCGACCCTGGATCGGGGCGACATCGTGCTGGTGCCCAATCCCAGCTACCCGATCCACATCTACGGACCGGTGATCGCTGGCGCGGACATCCGCCATCTGCCCATGGTGCCGGGGGTGAACTTCTTCGAGGAAATGGAGAAGGCCATCAAGGACTTCTGGCCCAGGCCGAAGATGCTCATCCTCAACTTCCCCAGCAACCCCACCACCCAATGCGTGGAACTCGAATTCTTCGAGAAGGTGGTTGCCATGGCGAAGGAGTACGGCATCCTGGTGGTGCACGACATCGCCTACGCCGACATCGTCTTCGACGGCTACAAGGCCCCCTCGATCATGCAGGTGAAGGGGGCCAAGGACGTGGCGGTGGAGTTCTTCACCCTGTCCAAGAGCTACAACATGCCCGGCTGGCGCGTCGGCTTCATGGTCGGCAATGCCAAGCTGTGCTCGGCCCTGGCCCGGATCAAGAGCTATCACGACTACGGCACCTTTACCCCAATCCAGGTGGCGGCCATCACCGCTCTGGAAGGTCCCCAGGATTGCGTGGAAGACATCCGCGTCATGTACCAGAAGCGTCGCGACGCCCTGGTCAAGGGCCTCAACGATGTGGGCTGGCATGTGCAGGCGCCCAAGGCGACCATGTTTCTTTGGACGCCGATTCCCGAGCCCTATGCCCATATGAAGTCCCTGGAGTTCTCCAAGAAGGTGCTGGCTGACGCCAAGGTGGCGGTCAGCCCCGGCGTCGGTTTCGGCGACTATGGCGACGACCACGTGCGCTTCGCGCTAATTGAAAACGAACATCGCACCCGTCAGGCCATCCGCGGCCTGCGCGACATGTTCAGGAAAGATGGATTGCTGAAATGAAACCAATCAACGTAGGTCTGCTGGGCATCGGTACCGTCGGTGGCGGCACCTGGACCGTCCTCACCCGCAATGCAGAGGAGATCACCCGCCGCGCCGGTCGTCCCATCCAGATCAGCGCCGTGGCGGATCGCGATCTGGACCGTGCCAAGGAACTCACCGGTGGCAAGGTCAAGGTCACCGACGATGCCTTCGCCCTGGTCAAGGACCCGGACATCGACATCGTCGTCGAACTCATCGGCGGTTACACCGTGGCCAAGGACTTGGTCCTGGCGGCCATCGACAACGGCAAGCACGTGGTCACCGCCAACAAGGCACTGCTGGCCGTGCATGGCAACGAGATCTTCGCCGCCGCCCAGAAGAAGGGCGTCATGGTGGCCTTCGAGGCCGCCGTCGCCGGCGGCATCCCCATCATCAAGGCCCTGCGCGAGGGCCTGTCCGCCAACCGCATCCAGTGGATCGCCGGCATCATCAACGGCACCACCAACTTCATCCTGTCCGAGATGCGCGACAAGGGCCTGGCCTTTGCCGATGTGCTGAAGGAAGCCCAGCGCCTGGGTTACGCCGAGGCCGATCCCACCTTCGACATCGAGGGCGTGGACGCCGCCCATAAGGCGACGCTCATGTCCGCCATCGCCTTCGGCATTCCCATCCAGTTCGACAAGGCCCACATCGAGGGCATCTCCAAGCTGGAGGCCGCCGACATCAAGTACGCCGAGCAACTGGGCTACCGCATCAAGCTGCTGGGCATCA
>CAZEOR010000150.1:0-7047 GCA_964513695.1 uncultured Thiobacillus sp. | reverse complement strand
CTCCTCGTCGGCGCTTTTCTTTCCCGGCTCCTCCCGGCCCAGCCCGGGAATGGCCACCAGGGGGAATTCCAGGCCCTTGCTGCTGTGGAATGGCAGCAGCTTGACCGTGTCCTGCTTGTCGCTGAAGCGGATGGCATCCTTCCAGGTCAGGGGGATGCCGGCCATCCGAAATACGCTGTTGACGGTCTTGCCCACCGGCTCGTAATGGCGGTAGAGCACGGCCATGTCACGCCAGGGCGTGCCGGTGCGATGGGCGGCCTTGATCTGCTCGGCCAGCCAGACAGCCTCGTCGCGCAGGCTGGGCAGCTTGACCAGGTGCGGGGCATCGCCGTGGCGGCCGGCGGAAACCGGCGCCAGGCGCGGCACGCCGTCATCCCCAGCGTCGGCGGCCTGGAGCAGTTGCCGGGCGAAGCCGGCGGCGAAATCCAGGATTTCCCGGGTGTTGCGGTAATTGACCTTGAGGATGGTGGTGCGGCCCTGGGCGCGGATGCCCACGCTCCTGAAGCTGAAGTCCCGGCGTCGGCCCGTGTCGTAGATGGACTGGGCGTCGTCGTAGAGCACCAGCAGGGAATCGGTGAGGGGGTCCACCATGCGCACCACCAGCTTCAGCCATTCCGGGCGGAAGTCGTGGCCCTCGTCGATGAGCACGGCATCGTACTGGCCGGCGGGAATGAGATGCCGGTCCACTCCTTCGATGACTCGTTGCACCATGGCATGCCAATAACCCGGGTCGTTGGCATCGCCGGGGGGCAGGCCCACGTGATAGACGGTCAACTGGCGATGGCACCAGGCATGGAAACTGGCGATGTGGACCTTGTCCGAGACGCCTTTCACATGCATCCAGTGTTCCAGGCGCCGGGCCAGGGCCTTGTTGTAGCAAAGCACCAGGATGGGTTTGGCGCAGACCTTGGCCAGGTGCTCGGCCCGATAGCCCAGGATCAGGGTCTTGCCGGAACCAGCCACGCCATGGATGACCCGATGTCCCTCGCCCAGGCTGCGTGCCAGTTGCTCCTGCTCGAGATCGAGCACCCGCAGCAGGTCGGGAGAATCCGTGTCCTCAACCTCGTCGAACAGACCGATCTGCTTCGCCGGCAAACGGATTTCTGGAAACAGGTGCCAGCGGATGCGGTCGATCTGGGGCAGAGAGAGGTGGCCGAAACCGCCCAGGTGGAACATCTCCCAGAGCCGTTGCTGAAAAGCTTCCGCGTCCACGGTTTCGGTCATCTCGTCCTGGCAGATCACGCGATGGGGTTCCAGCACTTCCGCCAGATCGGTGGATTCGAACTGGCGCCGGTTGATGTTGCTCAGCACCACGCCATAGGTCCAGGGAAACAGCAGGCGACCCTTCAGCCTGCCGCTGGAGAAGGTGAGCTGGGGATCCTTCTCCAGCACGTTCACTACCGCGTGGGCGTATTGGCGGGCCTGCTCCATGGGGTTGGGCACCTGCTTCAGGCCGTCGTCCGTGAACAGGGTGGCATCGGTTCGGGTGAGCGCACGCAGTGTGTCCAATTTCCAGTCCTTCACCTCCAGGATGATCAGGCCTCGCTTGGGATGCAGGATGATGAAATCCGGATGGACGTTGGCCGGGCCCACCGGCACGTCGTACCAGCACAGGTAGTCGTCCTCCAGTTTGGCCTCCAGGCGCTGGGCTAAACGTTTCTCGCCCGAGGTCATGCGGGACAGACAGGAGGCATAGCTGGGAATCAGGGTGGTCATGCGGGAATGGGGGACGAAGTCGGTGAACCGGAGCCCGGCAATATTCGCATGGGGTGGGGCTTCTGGAATAGCGTGTCCGGGAGAGACATACCAGGGCCGAAGCGCTCGGGATAGGGTAAATTGTTTTCCGATGCGTTGGGGCGATTTGGGGTTTTCACGATGGCGGTTCTCATGAATACGGGCGGGATGATTCGGCGGCACATACTGGTCCTGAGTCTGTGCCTGCTTGCCTGTCCGGCCCGGGCTGCCAGCGACGAGGTCATACGTCTTGCTTCCGGCGCGGAGGTGGTCAGCCAGCGCTATCCCGCCGAAGGCAAGGTGATCGCGGTATGGCTCACTGGCCAGTACGGACGCATCGAGGAAGAACACAAGGCAGCCGCCGACATGGCCGCGCGGGGCGTGGAAACCTGGATGACAGATTTCTTCGCGCCCTATTTCCTGCCCCTGCTGCCCAGCAGTTGGGCCCGGGTACCGGACCAGGATCTGGCGGAATGGCTGGAGGCCCTACGCCAGCGCAACCCGGATCGACGCATTTTACTGGTGACGACGGGCCGGGCCGCCAGCCTGGCCCTGCGCGCCGTCAATGACTGGCGCGCCCGCTTCAGCCGGGAAGGAACGCAACCCGTGGCTGGCGCCTTGCTGCTCTACCCGCTGCTTTATCAGGAACTGGATCCCGGCCAGGAGCCGGAATACGACCCGGTGGTGAACCAGACCCGGCTTGATCTGGTCATCCTGCAACCCAAGGCATCCGCCGGCTACTGGTGGCGCGACCGGCTCAAGGGCTTCCTGGAGGCGGCCGGCAGCCGGGTTTCCCTGAGTGTGCTGCCCGGCCTGCGCGATGGTTTCTATCGGCGCGCCGACATCACCGAGCAGGAAGCGGCGGCCGGCGAGCGGCTGGGTCAGATCGTGCTGGATGGCCTCAAGCCCCTGCTGGAAAAAATCCCCCTGAGAGCCCAACCATGAAATCTTGGTTTTTCGCGCTGACCTTTGTCCTGCTGGCCGCTCCCCTTGCCGCCGCCGACCTCAAGCCGTTGCCGGTGAAACCCGCGCCAGCCCTGGAATTGCCCGCCCTGGCGGGCGGCACGCTGAATATCGAGCAAATGCGTGGCAAGGTGCTGCTGGTGAATTTCTGGGCGGTCTGGTGTCCGCCCTGCCGCAAGGAAATGCCTTCCATGGCCCGCCTGTCAGAAAAGCTGGCGGGAAAGCCCTTCACCATCCTGGGAGTCAATGTGGGCGAAACTCCGGAGGAAATCCGCGCATTCCTCAAGCAAGTGCCGGTGAACTTTCCCATCATCCTGGACGGTGAGGGCCAGAACCTCAAGGCCTGGCAGGTGTTCGCCTTTCCCACCAGCTACGTGGTGGACAGGAAAGGCCGGATCCGGCTCGGGCTGTTCGGTTCCATCGAATGGGATAGCCCCGAGACGCTGGCCAAACTGGAAGCCCTGCTGGCCGAGCCGGACTGAAGCGAGACCTCAGTGCGCGGCCGGGGCCGGCGCCTCGGATTGGGCGCGCAGCATGCCCGCCTCGCGCAGTTGTTCCAGCAGCGTCGCCGAGGCGAAGCCGTCCACCGGCAGGCTGGCGCTTTTCTGGAAGGCGCGGATTGCCTCCCGGGTGCGGCTGCCAGGCACGCCGTCCGGATCGCCGGTTTCGTATCCGCGCGCGGTCAGCAGACGCTGCATCTCAATGATCTGGTCCCGGCTCATGCGCCGGTTGTCCGCGTTGCGGCCTAGCTTCGGTGGCTCCTGGCCCTGGAGCCGGTCGGCCAACAGCGCCACGCTCAACGCGTAGTTGATGGAGCGGTTCCAGGTCATGATCACTTCGAAGTTGCGGTAGACCAGGAATGCCGGACCGGCATAGCCCTGGGGCAGAATGATGGCGCCGGACAGCTCCGATTTGGGCAGCGTTTTGCCGTCCGCCAGGGTGACGCCCAGGGCGGCCCATTCGTTGACGGTTTTTTTCTGGTTGAGGACGGCCATGCTGTAATCGAAGCCTTCCGGCAGGCGCACTTCCCGGCCCCACAGTTCGTCGCCGCGCCAGCCCAGCCGCTGCAGGTATTGAGCGCCGGAATCCAGGGCGTCGGGCAGGGAGCGCCAGATGTCCTTGCGGCCGTCGCCATCGGCGTCCATGGCGTTGTCCAGGAAGGTGGAGGGCATGAACTGCATCTGCCCCATGGCGCCGGCCCAGGAGCCCTTCATGTCGGCGGCGGCAATGTGGTTCTCCTGGATGATGCGCAGGGCGTTGAGCAGTTCCTCCCGGAAGAAGGTGGCGCGCCGGCCGTCGTGGGCCAGGGTGGCCAGGGCCGCCGGGATGGGAAAGCCGCCCATGCGGGTGCCATATTTGGTTTCCATGCCCCACAGGGAGACGAGCAGGGCGGCAGGGATGCCGTGGCGGCGCTGGACCTGATTCAACAGCTTGCGGTGCACCCAGAGCTTGTCCTTGCCCAGTTGCAGCTGTTTGCCGCCAATGCGGCTGCCCAGGTAATTCCAGAAGGTATCGACGAATTCCGGCTGGCGCTGGTCCAGTTCCAGCACCTTGGGAATCGGCTGGACATGGCCCAGGGCCGCATCCAGGGTGAATTGGGAAATCCCCTTGGTGAGCGCCTCCTGTTTGAAGGCCGCAAGCCATGTGGGGAAATCTGGTTTCTCTGCCCCGTGGACTGGGACAAAGGCCTGACCGAGGCAGATCAGAGTGGCAAGGAGGAAGGCCTTCATGCCCCCGCCGCTTCCATGCGCGCAGCCAGGTTTTCCCAGCGAATTTCCCGCAGACTTTGCGCCAGGCGGTGCACTTCCCCGCTTTCCACCAGGCGGCGGCGCTCGCGGCCGTCCTTGATGCCATGGTGGCGCAGCATTTTGCGCAGGGCTTCGGCTTTGCTCTTACGGTCCGGATTCATCACGTCACCGCGCCGGGTGTGGAAGGCATCCTCGCCCACGGCGCACACCGTGGTGAATACGTTGAACTGGCGGCAGGCCATGGGGCGCAGAGGGTGGATGGCGCAGGCTTCGTCCACCAGGAAGGGACAGGAACCCAGGTCGCGATGGTCCCGCAACTGCTCCCGTACCCGCTCGCGCGGAATCCCTTCCAGCTTCTCGCTGACGAACCAGGCGATGCCTATCAGTTCCAGGGGATAGACGGGAATGTCTGAATGGCTGCTGCAGCAGGTGGCGCAGCCTCGTCCGCAGGCAAGCCGGCGTCCGTCCGCCTTGATGGCGGCGGCCACACCCTCGTTGGTGATGTGCTGGACCTCCAGCAGCAACGGCAGCCAGGGCTGCCGTGTTTCGTCTTCCGGGAAGCGCGTTCGGCCGGGCTGGATCTTCATCCCCGCGCCGGTTCCATCACCGCGTCCAGGTTCAGGTTGTCGCAGTAGTCGAAGAAATCCCCGCGCAGGGTGGGCAGGTGCAGGTCGGCGGGCACGCCGATGGTGATGTTCACCGAGAACATGGGCGTGCCGGTGTGGGGGGCCGGATAGGTTTCGGTGGCCAGCTCCTCGATGTTGATGCCCTGGCGCGCGAAGAAATCCGCCAGGCTGTGCACGATGCCGGGATGGTCCATGGCCACCACGTTGACCCGGTAGGGGATCAGCGGCGTCTTGCGTTCCACCGGCTTGGTGCGCTTGTGGATGATGGTCAGGCCCAGTTCCTCGCCCACCTGGTCGAGCCGGTCCTCCAGCTTGGTCAGCGCGTTCCAGGGCCCGGAGATCAGCATCAGGATGGCGAACTGGCCGCCCAGCACCGCCATGCGGGATTCCTCGATGTTGCAGCCGGCCTCGGCGATGCGGCTGGTGAAGCGCTGCACCAGGCCCACCTGGTCTTCGCCGCTGGCCGTGATGGCCAGATAGTCGATGTTGCTCATGGTGATTCCGTTCGGATTGGATTGACCCGGGATTGTAGCGGCGGAAGGCGACCTTCGCCCGTTCCCGCCGGCATGCCCTAATGAATGCGGCTAGGACAGATGGCGGGCCAGCCCGATCAGCAGCAGAGCGGCGTAGGGAAACGCCACCGTCGGCCGCAGCGTGCTTTTTCCATACTCGATCAGCAAGCCCGCCATCCCCGGCCGATTCGCCAGCCATTCGGAGTGCAAACGGAAGGCCATGCCGTCCGCATCGTCCCACCCGAGCAGGGCCTCGATGCGCAGAATCCGCTCCCCCAGCCTGGCCTGGAAGGTGCGGTAAACCCCTTCCTGAATCCACAGGATCAACACCAACAGGTCCACCAGGAGTTCATGCCGCCCCCATGCCATTCCCACGCCCCAGATCGCCACTCCGGCCAGCTTGAGCAGCAGGCCGCCGGTTTCGTAGTGCTCATGGTTGTTCTGGAGGGTGATCCATTCCTGAGAGAGGGCGGGGAGTGTGGGCGTCATGGTGTTGGGGCCTTGGTGGATGGATGCCGGCAAGCATGCCGCCACGCGACCGGTGCCGGCAAGCCAGTCTGGCGGAAGCAGATTCAGGACGTGGCGGCGAACGCCGGGTGGAAATCGACCCGCCCCGTGGGCAGGGAAGCGCCGAAGGACAAGGCCAGGAAGAATTCCGCGGGTACGCTTTCCAGTTCCAGCCCGGTCGTCTGGACAAAGCCGAAGCGGCCATAGAAGGCGGGATCGCCCACCAGCATGCAGCCTTGCGCCCCCAGTCCCCGCAGCCAGGCCAGACCGGCTTCGACCAGAGCGCTGCCGGTGCCCGCGCGCTGCCGGTCCGGCGCCACGGACACCGGGCCCATCCCGTACCAGCCCGGCGTCCCGTCGGCAAGGCGCACTGGAGAAAAAGCGATATGGCCCACGACACGGCCCGCCTCCTCGGCGACCAGGGAAACCGAAAGCGCCCCGGCGGTGCGCAGTTCCCGGATGATGAACTGCTCGGTCTGGCGGCTGTGGGGATGGACGAGAAAGGCCGCACGGGTGACCGCATCGATGGCGGCCGCATCGGCGGGGGTTTCGGGACGGATGGCGAGGGGCATGGGGGACAGGGTAGGGGTGGAGTGAGGGGGTGGTAGGTTGGGCTAAGCATAGCGAAGCCCAACATTGCACGGGAGGCATTCAGGTGTTGGACTTCCCGCGTCAGCCCAACCTACGCGGGCTGTTTTCCGCTATACGAAAACAGTCCCGCCCTGCGGCGAAGGCTTTACGAAATTCAATCGCGCCTCAATATCGAGTTCCCTCAATCGATCAAACCGGAAACTCCAACGTGATGATCCTCCCCAGCGCCCCCCGGATTTCCTCTGGTGTCAGGTGGTGCATGATGGGGATGCCCGGCATGTACTGGTTGCTCATGCAGGTGAGGGCGCGTACCGGCTGGGCGGTGTCACTCAGGCGGAGGGTGGTCTTGTAATAGATGTGGCTAGG
>CAZEOR010000149.1:0-7089 GCA_964513695.1 uncultured Thiobacillus sp. | reverse complement strand
CCCCCTTTGGTAAAGGGGGGCTGGGGGGGATTTTGCAACGCCTCCAGCTCCGTCAAAGCCGCCACTTCCGGGAATACAGCCGCCACCGGCAACTTGATCCCATCCACCCGCTTGGCATGGCCGATCCAAACCGCGCCATCGGCGGTAGCCCGCACCACGCCCTCCCCCGCTCTTCCCAGCACCTCGCCGGGCACGCCTTGGGCGGGGAAAACCCGGCCGTTGTATATCTGGCAGGCCTGGCCGAACAAGCCGTCGCGCACACCGGGGAAACCGTCGGCGCAGTTGAGCTTGGCGAGGACGATGGCAGTGGAATCCTTCCCCCAATCGATGGCCCGGTCGACCTGCTGCATGAGGGCATGCATGGGACGCAAGGCCACCTTCTGAGGCTGCCAGGTGCACGCTTGGTAGGCCGGCAGGCGCTCGATGGCCGTCTTCACCGCCCGCACCGCCGCTTCGGTGACCTCGTTGCGGTACAGGCTGGACTTCTTCGCCGCTCGCAAGGGGAAGGTTTCGGAAGCCCACACCGGCCCGGCATCCATCTCGGCTTCGGCCTGGAGCACGGTCACGCCCCATTCCTTCTCACCGTTCAGGATGGCCCAGTCCAGCGCCGACGGCCCCCGGTCGCCGACGATGCCCGGGTGCACGATCAGGCAGACATGCTCGCGCCAGATGGCTTCCGGGATGGCCCGGCGCAGGTAGGGCGCCAGGATCAGGTGGGGCTTGAACAGTTCGACGGCCTCGACGGTGACGCTGTCGTTGATGTCGAACTCGATGGAGATTTCGTGGCCGAGGGCGGTGAGTTCCACATAGAGGCGCTGGGTCAGGCTGTTGAAGGCGTGGGTGAGGAAGAGGATGCGCATGGGTTAATTACGGCCTTCGTTGGGTTGGCCGGGGTTGTTGAATCCCTCCTGTCCTCCCTTTTGCCCGCAAGGGGCAGGCCGTGGCTGTAAAGCCGCCTGTTCGGCGGCAACAGCCACGCACTCCAAAGGGAGGGACCCTTCGGTGACGGTCTGAGGCTCTCCCCCCTTTGCAAAAGGGGGACTGGGGGGGATTTCTCCGCCGATAGCATGCTTGACCGCGCTGAAGATCACTTCCAATACTGCCTGCGTTTCCGTCAATACCTGTCTGTCATCGAAGCGCAAAACCCGAAGCCCTCGGGAATTCAGCCAGGCATCGCGGCATTTGTCTTTTTCCCTTTGGACCGGATCATCGACGTGTTGGCTGCCATCCAGTTCAATCACCAGCCTGGCCTTGGGCGCATAGAAATCGACGATGTATTGCCCCAAGGGGCGCTGACGTAGGAAACGCACGCCCAATTGGTCCCGGCGCAGATGCCGCCACAAGCATTGCTCGGCCTCGGTTTGGCGCTTGCGCAGATTGCTCGCGTTGGGTTTCAGACGAGTGGCGAAGTCGGTAAGCGCGAGGTTTCGGCCATATTCTGGAATCCCCCCTGTCCCCCCTTTTTCAAAGGGGGGAACGGCGGCTTCAGCGCCATTGGCTCCCCCCTTTGAAAAAGGGGGGCTGGGGGGGATTAGTCGTTCCATGTCTTGTCCACTGTCCACTCAACAAATCCTCGGCAACTGCTCGCCGCTCAGCCAATCCACCATCCTCCGCCCACCGAAGGAGGTCTTCATCTGCACGAAGCCGTTGGCGTCTTCCACCACCTTGCCGATGACCGCCGCTTCGCGTCCCTGGGGATGGGCGCGCATGGCGGCGAGGAGCTTGTCGGCGTCCTCGGCGGCGCAGACGGCGATGAGCTTGCCTTCGTTGGCGATGTTGATGGGGTCCAGGCCCAGCAGTTCGCAGGCGGCGTCCACTTCCGGCTTCACGGGTATAGCGGCTTCCTCCAGGTGGATGCCGACGCCGGACTGGTGGGCGATCTCGTTGATGGTGGCGGCCAGTCCACCCCGGGTGGGATCACGCATGACCTTGATGTTCGCGCCGCTGGCCAGCATGGCGGCGGTCAGGCCATTCAACGAAGCCGTGTCGGACAGGATGGGGGCGTCGAAGCTCAGGTTCTCCCGCTTGGACATGATGGCGACACCGTGGTCGCCGACGCTGCCGGACACCAGCAGCACGTCGCCGGGCCGGGCCAGGTCGCCGGAGAGATGGACGCCCTCGGGCAGGAAGCCGATGCCGGTGGTGGTGATGAAGACGCCGTCGCCCTTGCCCTGTTCCACCACCTTGGTGTCGCCTGCCACCAGCTTCACGCCCGCCTCGTTCGCCGCCTTGGCCATGGATTCGACGATGCGGGCCAGATCGGCGAGGGGAAAGCCCTCCTCCAGGATGAAGCCGGCGGTGAGGTAGAGGGGCGTGGCCCCCATCACCGCCACGTCGTTGACGGTGCCATGCACCGACAGGCAGCCGATGTCGCCGCCGGGGAAGAACAGGGGGGAGACCACGTGGCTGTCGGTGGAGACCACCAGCTTCCCCTGGCCCATCGGCAGGCAGGTGCCATCGTTGCCCTGGGCCAGGTATTCGTTGGACAGGTGCTTGGCGAACAGGTCGGTGATGAGCTGCACCATGGCCCGGCCGCCGCCGCCATGGCTCATGTCCACGCGGCCGTGCTTGATGTCCAGGGGGCGGGCGTAGCCCTTTTTCACTTGGCCGGACATGGGGGAATTCCTTGACTGTGAGGTTGTTGCTGAGTTGCTGAATCCCTCCTGTCCTCCCTTTTACAAAGGGAGGAACCCTTCAGTGACGTGCTGGGGTTCCCCCCCCTTTGCAAAAGGGGGGCCGGGGAGGATTTGTCGTGCATTTCCATTCCAGAAACCATCATTCAGCCACCTCAACATCTTTGTAACGTCCATAGGTGTAATGCGCCGCGCAGGCCCCCTCCGACGACACCATGCAGCTTCCCATCGGATTCTCCGGCGTGCACACCGTGCCGAAGATCTTGCAGTCTGTGGGCTTCTTGACGCCGCGCAGGATCGCCCCGCATTCGCAGGCCTTGTTGTCCGGCACCGGCTGGTATTCCAGCTGGTAGCGCCGCTCGGCGTCGAACTCGGCGTACTTCTCGCGGATGCGCAGGGCGGAGTACGGCACCTCGCCCAGGCCCCGCCATTCGAAGCTGCGGCGCAGCTCGAACACGTCCGACACCAGGTTCTGGGCCTTCTCGTTGCCCTCCGGGGTCACGGCCCGGGTGAACTCGTTCTCCACCGTGGCCCGGACCTCGTTCACCTGGCGCACCAGCATGAGGATGGCCTGCATCACGTCCAGGGGTTCGAAGCCAGCGATGACCACGGGCTTGCGGTATTCCTCGGCGAAGAACTCGTAGGGCCGGCTGCCGATCACCGTGGAGACGTGGGCCGGGCCGATGAAGCCGTCCAGGGGCACGGTGCCCAGTTCGCGCACTTCCGGCGATTCCAGGATGTTCATGATGGCCGACGGCGTGAGCACGTGGCAGCACAGCACGGTGAAGTTCTTCAGGCCTTCCGCCTGGGCCTGCTTGATGGCCACCGCCGTGGGCGGGGTGGTGGTCTCGAAGCCGATGGCGAAGAACACCACTTCCTTGCCCGGATTGTCCCGGGCGATCTTAAGGGCGTCGGTCACCGCGTAGACCATGCGGATGTCGCCGCCCCGGGCCTTCGCCTTCATCAGCGACAGGCCGCCGGAAGCCGGTACCCGCACCGTGTCGGCGTAGGTGCATACGATCACTCCCCGCTCCAGGGCAAGCTTGATCGCCAGGTCGATGCGTCCGATGGGCAGCACGCACACCGGGCAGCCGGGACCGTGGATCATGCGCACGTTCTCGGGCAGCAGGTCCGGCACGCCGTAGCGGGAGATGGCGTGGGTGTGGCCGCCGCAGAATTCCATGAAGTTGTAGCGGCGGTCGGGACGGACCTCGGCGGCGATGGCTGTCGCCAAACCCTTGGCGACCTCGCCGTCGCGGAATTCATCGACATACTTCATTGAAAAGGCCTCCCAGCGTCAAATCCTTCCAATGCGAGGCCGCGCATCCCGCTCCGGGGTCGCATCCCCGCTGCGCGGGGCCCCTGCTCTGCCCTGCGCGGTCGTACCTCGCCGTCGCGGAATTCGTCGACGTATTTCATGCGCCGATGGCCTGTTCCATCAACCCCGCTTCCGCCATCAAAGCCAGGGTCTTCTCCGCCTCCTCCGGATCGAGCCGGGTCAACGCATAGCCCACATGGACGATGACGTAGTCGCCCACCTTCACGTCTTCGACAAGGGCCAGGGAGACGTCCTTGCGCACGCCGCCAAGGTCGACGATGGCCACATCGTTTTCGGCGACTTCCACAACGCGGGCGGGGATGGCAAGACACATGATGGATTTCCTTTCAAAAAACTTGCTATCCCCGCGAGGGGGATGCCGGATTCGTAAGATGCTGAAGCATCAACGACTCCGCAACATTGCAACCCAAGCCTGCCCCAGGCTCAAGCCCCCATCGTTGGGGGGGGCCTGACGGGCGGCCAGGACGGTCAGGTTACGCTCGGTCAGCAGCCGGGTCAGGTCGCGGGTCAGAATATGGTTGAGAAAACAGCCGCCGCCCAGGGCGATGGTGGTGAGACCTTCGCGACGCGCGGCGCGTTCAGTCCAATCCGCCAGGGCCCGGGCCAGGGTGGCGTGGAACAGGGCGGCGCCGTAGGCGACGTCGGACTCGTCGGCGAGGCACGCCAACAGGGGCAGCAGATCGAGCCGGCCCGATTCGTCGAGCGCGTATCCGCCGGCCAGAGGCTCCACCTCGCCGGTCCCCTCAGCCAATCCTTCCAGCAGCATCGCCGCCTGGCCCTCGTAGGCCATGACTTCCCGCGCGCCGAGCAGGCCGGCGGCGGCATCGAACCAGCGGCCCAGGCTGGTGGTGGGCGGGCAATGCAGGTCCCGCTCCAGCATCACGTGCAACTGCCGGGCCATGGGCTGGCCGGGAAAGCGGCGGGGGATCTCGTCCGTGCGGCCCAGCTTGAACAAGGCGGCGGCGGCCATGCGCCAGGGTTCCTTCGCCGCCTTGTCGCCGCCGGGCAGGGGCAGGGGCGAAAGATAGCCCAGGCGGGTGAAATTGGCGCCTTCAACGCGAAGCAACTCGCCGCCCCAGGCGCCGCCGTCGCTTCCCAGGCCGACGCCGTCCAAAGCCAGGCCCAGGATGGGTTCGCCCACCCCATGTTCCGCCGCGACGGCGGCGATATGGGCATGGTGGTGCTGCACGGCGACGGCCGGCACGTTCCATTTGCCGGCCAGTTCCAGGGCGTGGCGGCTGCTGAAGAAATCCGGGTGCAGGTCGTGGGCGACGGCCTCGGGCCGTACTTGCAGGATGTCGAGGAGGTGCTCGGCCACTTCCATCAACATGCCGCAGGTGGCCGGATTGTCCAGGCCGCCGATGTGCTGGGAGAGAAAGGCCTCGTCGCCCCGGGTCACGCAGATCGTGTTCTTGAGGTAGCCGCCCAGGGCCAGCACCGGGGGGCCGGAGCGGGGCAGGCGAATGGCGCGGGGAGTGTAGCCGCGGGCGCGGCGGATGAATTGAAGTTCTACTCCCCCTTTTAGCAAAGGGGGGTTGGGGGGGATTTCAGCCACGCACCGAACCACCGAATCGTCACACCGCACCACGATATCCCGGTCATGCATCAGCACCCCATCGGCGATGCCGGCCAGGCGTTCCACCGCCTCCTCGTTGCGGATCACCAGGGGCTCGCCGCCCGGATTGGCGCTGGTCATGACCAACACCAGGTTCTGGGGTTGTTGCATCCAAGCCGTGCCGGCAGACTGTCCCGCCGCCTCATGGAAGATCAGCCAATGCAGCGGCGTGTAGGGCAGCATGACGCCCAGCCAGGCCAGGCCGGGGGCAATGCCGGGCAGGGCCGCGTTGGCCCCCGGTTTCTTGCGCAGCAGGACGATGGGCCGCTCCGGGGAGCGCAGCAGGTCGGCCTCAACGGGGCTGATCTCCACCCAGTCGGCGATGGAAGCCAGGTTCGCAGCCATGACCGCGAAGGGCTTCTCCTCCCGGTTCTTGCGCTCGCGCAGGGTTTGCACGGCATTGGCGTTGCGGGCATCGCAGGCCAGGTGGAAGCCGCCCAGGCCCTTGACGGCGAGGATCTGGCCGGCTTGCAGACGGCGCAGGGTGTCGGTGATGGGGTCGTGTTTGTTCTGTTGGCCTGAGCTAAATCCCTCCTGTCCTCCCTTTAAAAAAGGGAGGAACCCTTCGGCTGAGGGATGGTGCTCTCCCCCCTTTCTTAAAGGGGGGCTGGGGGGCATCGTCATCGAAGGTGAGATTTCGCCAAGCTCAACGATCGCCAACCCCGGCCCGCACACCGGACACGCCGTCGGCTCCGCGTGGAAGCGCCGGTCGGCCGGGTTCCGGTATTCCCGCTCGCAGTCCGGGCACAGGGGAAACGCCGCCATGCTGGTCTGGGCACGGTCGTAGGGCAGGCTCCGGGTCAGGGTGTAGCGGGGGCCGCAGTGGGTGCAGTTGATGAAGGCGTAGCGCCAGCGCCGGTCGGCGGGATCGAACAGCTCCGCCAGGCAATCCGGGCAGATGGCGGTGTCGGGGCCGATCAGGGTAGCGGCCTGCCCTGCCCCGCTTTCCGTGATAGTGAAATCGGCGTGCTCGCCCGTGGCCTGGCCATCGGTCCAGGTCAGGCCGCGCACCTGGGCCAGGGGCGGGATTTCCTTGGGCAGGCGGCGGCTGAAGGCTTCGATGGCGTCAGGGTCGCCCTCCACCAGCACTTCCACGCCGGCGGCATCGTTGCGCACCCAGCCGGCGAGGTTCAGCGCCTGGGCGAGATGCCAGACGTAGGGGCGGAAGCCGACGCCCTGGACGATGCCGGTGACGTGCAGGCGGCGCTGGATGCTCACGAGTCCTTTAGGCGCCATGGCTGCATCAAACATCAAATCCATTGAACTTGCTTAACACCTGGGTTTGAGCCAGTCGCAAGCTCAATGAAAAGAGCAAACTTATAAGCCAATTCGGACTTGTAGGCCCGGAGCTTGTCTAGGTCGACAGAGTGACTAGTGGTGTTTGTGCTCTTCTTGAACTCGATAACAAGATAGTTGTTTTCACTGCCCCCACGTCCACGTTTATGTGCAATCACATCCGGAAACACCGTCTTTGCGTCGGTGTCATCGGCCGTAGGAGAAAT